>JAUMDQ010000086.1:0-11478 GCA_032121715.1 Flavobacterium sp. | reverse complement strand
TAGGCTATCAATTTTTCCCGGCGTTTTTCGTGAATGAAGAAATGTCTTTAAATGCAACTGAAATAAAAGAAGTGCTTTCTATTTCTTCCAAATTATTAATTGTTGCCGCATTTTTTCAAATTTCTGACGGAATTCAAGTCGTGGTTTTAGGTGCTTTACGTGGTTTGCAAGATGTTAAAGTTCCCATGTATTTCACTTTTATTGCCTATTGGATAATTGGTTTTCCAATTTCAATTTACTTAGGATTATATACGGATTTAAAAGCAGAAGGCGTTTGGATTGGCTTATTAGCTGGATTAACTGCAGCGGCAATTATGTTGTATTTCCGATTCAGATTTCTGCTGAAACATCACAGATAATTTTAATAAATTAATAAAATTCGTACATTTACGCAACAATTTAGAATTTACTTTAAAACATAATACACTATAAAATATGGAATTACCAAAATTTGTAACAGGCGATAATACTGATTTTCCGGATGATATTTTTGTCATCCATTTAGAATATCCAAGATTTTTTATCAATCTAAAAGATGATTCAGTAGAATTTTTAGAAGACATTGAAGAAGAAGATCAAACGGAATTAGAAGCAGAAATGGAACATTTAATTACGCTTGCTGGCGAATTTTATGACCGTGAAATGGAACGCTACGAACAAGCTTAATTCATTTACTTCTTAAACCAACTACTAAATATTTAAATACTATACCATCTATGAAAATGAAATTTTTCGGGACCTTTATTGCAGGACTAGCACTTTTACTAACTTCTTGTAGTGGAAATAATAACAAGGAAATTTTAAAACTTACCAATGAGAAAACTTTAGGTATTGTTAAATTTAACATTGATGATGTCATTAAAAAACTTCCTAAAGAACAAATTTTAGCGGATACTGTTGAGAAATTTTCAAATGCAGATAAAGAGTTTAGATTGTTTGTGAGAGCAGATGAATTAGGAATTGATACCGATAATCCTTTTTATATTACTACTGAATCTGAAAAAGATAAACTTATCACATCTTGTGTTTTTTGGTTAGATGATGAAGTTTTATTTTTAAAAAAATTCAAAGAAATTTATTCTAAAGAGTTAACTATTGATTACGATAAAAATTTAGTTTTTTCTGATAAAGAAGTAATTGGTGCCTTTAAAGATGGAATTTTTGTATTATCAAATAAATCATACGATCCTTATACCAGTAGAACAAAACAATATCAATATTACGATGAAGATTATGTAGAGGAAGATATGACTGTAAGTAAAGATTTTTATGCGAACTTTTTTACTAGAAAACCATTAGAAGATGAAAATATTATTGATAACATTGATAAAGCTTTAAAAGATGATGCTGACGCAAGTGTTTGGGTAAATTTACACGGAATTGTTTCTAATTTGTCTAAAGGGTATATTGAAACTTTAGCGATAAATAAATTATTGATTGGTTCTGGTTTTGGATTTAATTTGACTTTCGGTGAAGGAAAAATTGACTGTACAGGAGAATCTTTCTTTAATGAAGATATGAAAAAAATTGTTGAAAAATATTACGACAATAAAGGTATCAATTATGACATTGTTAAAAATGTAGAATTAGACCAAGCTAACTTATATAGTATAGGGTTTTTTAGTACTGATTTTATTAAATATTTTATCAAAGAAGCTGGTTTTGAAGCTACTGCAAATAAATATTTAGAAGCTAAAGATCTTACTGTTGAAGAAATTTTATCCGCATTTAATGGACAATATGCTGTTGTGAATTATGGAGAAACTACTTCGAAAATTGAATCTTACGATGGAAGTTTTTATGATTACAAACAGCCTAATACTTTAGTGCTTTTTGGATTAAATGCTAAGAAATCTCAAAAAGTAATGAATTTGTTTAATGAGCCCTATTTGAAATTAGAAGATAAGTTTTTTAAAAATGACAAGTTTATCGCGTTTTCAACTGATAACAAGAACTTTAATTTAATGAAGTCAAATAAAGAGGCCAAAAACTCAAAATTAAATAAAGTTACTAATGTTACTAGCTATTCTTATGGAAATGGCAAGGATATTAACAAGTCTATGGGGACTTCAGTGAAAAACAAAATTGAAGAAATGATTTCAACTTCAAAAATGGAAAATGGTAATGCCAATTCAGAAGTTACAATCACTTTTGAAAAGAAAGATAAAAACATTTTGCATTATATAATGGGTTATGAATAGTATTTCTATCAATAATGTCATCCCAAAATATTTTGTTCCCAAAACGCTAGAGAAAAACGACACGATTTGGAAAAAAAACACCACTTTTAATAAAGGTGGTACTTATATAGTGATTGCTCCTTCTGGAAGTGGAAAATCAACTTTAGCCAATGCTGTTTTAGGGAATCATTTTGAATATGAAGGTCAAATTTTATATGATAATTTTGATTTAAAATCGATGTCAATTGAAGAGATTGTAAATTTTAGAAGAAAAAATCTTCAATTGCTTTTTCAAGATATTAGATTGATTAACGATTTAACGATTAGAGAAAATATATTGTTGCGTGTTTTTAATAAAAAAGACCGTCAATTTGAAAATAAGCTTACGGAATATGCCCAAATTTTAGGTATCACTTCTTTGTTAGATAAAAAAGCAAAAAATTGTTCTTATGGAGAAAGACAACGTTCTGCAATTCTAAGAAGTTTAATACATCCCGCAGAATTTTTAATCTATGATGAATGTTTTAGCCATTTAGATTTTGAAAATAAAGAAAAGGCATTTCATCTAATTAATAAAGTAGCAAAAGAAGAAGGAAGTGCCGTGATTTTTTTCGAATTAAACGATTTTTCTTTTACTCATAATTATATCAAATTAAACTTATAATGAAACATTTTGTAAAATCTGCATTTTTGTATGTAGGGCTGCTTTTGTCTTTCATTTTAGTGCTAACTTGTATACAACTTTATAGTAATGCCAACGCTTTATTAGGTAAAAAAAGTTCTGATTCTAATTATTGGATAACCATGTCTAAGACAATCAATCCAGATAATATTGGTAGAAAAGAATTAATTGGATTCAATAAAAAAGATATTGAAGATATCAAAAGCTGGAAAGAAGTTAAGGATATTTACCCAGTGGTTTCAAACGATTTTAAAGTTTCCGCAGATGGAGGAAGTTTTATTCCTTTTTATACAGATATGTATTTAGAAGCGGTTGATAATGAAGCTATAGATATAAAAGATTTATCTGAATTTGTAGTAAAAGACAACACTATTCCGATCATAATTTCTAGAGAATATTTAAATTTATATAATTATGGTTTTGCTCTAAACCAAGGTTTGCCTCAAATTACAGAAAATTTTGCTAAAAAGATTGAAGTCAATATAAATATTACTTTAAAAGGGAAAAATTTAAAATATAAAGGCAAATTAATTGGTTTGTCGGATAGGATTCATTCTGTATTAGTGCCAAAAAAGTTTTTAGATTCAATCAATGCTACGCAAGCCTATACTCAAGCGCATAAAGATATAAATACCAGGATTTTAGTTAAAGTAAATGATGTTTCTGATCAAGATTTAATTGCTAAAATGACAAACAAAGGTTACGAATCCAATCAGGAATCTTTGCGTTCTGCCAAAATTAAAGGGAAATTGTTTTTGGTGTTAAGAGCTATCGCATTCATTGGAATTTTTATATTTATTCTTTGCATTTTCATGATTGTAAATTTTATAAAAATGCAATTTTTAGAAAAACAAGATGAGGTTTCCATAAAATATTCATTAGGTTATTCACCAAAGAAAATGGTAAGTTCGATAAGTAGATTCTTTAGTATTAATGTAGCCATTGTTTTAGTAATTAGTTTGATTTTACTTTCAATTGCACAATATTTTTTCGCAGCGTCTGAAATTTCAAATGGTTTATTGTCAAAAAATATTGATTATTATTTATGGAGTTTTATTATAATTGTTCCAGTTGTTATTTATTTAATAGTGAATAAATTAATTTATCATTGGTTGATAAAATCTTGGAGATTTTAATTTTTTTCTATCATTTTCTTTATTCAAATTAATTTTAAATAACTCGATTGTGAATATCTATTGTTCGAAATCTTATCTTGTTTTTTTTTGAAAACTTATATTTGCGACTTAAAATTTTTAAAATAAATTATGAGTGCAATTTGGTTTGAATGTAAGGTGAAATACAGAAAAATGGACGATACAGGAGTTCAAAAAGTTACAACAGAACCTTATTTGGTTGATGCTTTATCCTATACAGAAGCTGAAACTAGAATTAATAAAGAAATGTCTGCTTACATCAGTGAAGAATTTAAAGTTACTTCAATTAAGTTTGCCAATTATTCAGAAATTCATCCTTTTGAAAATGCAGATCGTTGGTTTAAATCGAAAGTTTCCTTATTGGCTTATGATGAAGAGAGTGGAAAGGAAAGAAAATCGAATATCAATATCTTGTTACAAGCAAATGATATTAAAGAAGCTTTTGATAATACCGTTACTGTAATGAATGGGACGATGGGTGAGTATACCATACCAATGATTTCAGAATCGCCAATTATGGATGTTTTCCCATATTTTAATGGCGATGAAGATAATTTAGAACAGATTGAAAAATTTAATTTGTTAAAATTATCTAAGCCTGAGATTTCTGAAGAAATTTTAGATGATATGGAGTTTGACGAAGCATTACTTCAAGAAAGAGCCTAAAAAAAATCCCAATTTGATTTTTCAAATTGGGATTTTTTTTTAGTTTATCACGGCGCTAATTTTTTCCCAAAGGGTTTCATCAAAATCAGATAAAGCAAAGTTTGAAGTATCTGCAGCGTCTCCCATTCTGATAATCACTAATTTTTTACTAGGAACGACATATATTTTTTGGTCGTTTTTACCTAAAGCACAATACATGTCTGAAGGTGCAGATGGAATTAAAGTTCCAGGAATTTGTAATTGACTTTGAGGCATGTGATAACTTGTTTTTCCATTTAACCACCACAAATATCCATAAGCTAAATTAATAGATTGTGAAGTTGTTGTGGCGTTATTCAAATAAGTAGAGTTTATAATTTGAGTACCGTTCCAGTTTCCTTTCGCTAAAGCTAATAAGCCAAAACGTGCCATGCTTCTTGGTGTACTCCAATATACACTTAAATCGCCATCAGGAATCCAAGTTCCAGTCATTCCAATTTTATCTCTTAATTTAGTGTTGAAATAAGCATTCCATGTTTGTGAAGTTGCTTGTGCCACCACATCTTGTAATTTTACATATACATTATGATAAGCCCAACGTGATCCAGCATCGGCAACATATTGTAAATTTGAAGGAGAAACATCATCACCTAAAGCATCATTTAAACCAGAATTCATGCTTAATAAATTTTTACAAGTAATAAGATTTTCTTTGGCTAATGGAGCACTTGTCCAACCTGTACCTAAATAATCAGAAACTTTATTATTTATATTTAAAAAGCCTTCTTGTTCCGCAATTCCAGTTACAGTTGAGGTTAAAGTTTTCCCAGCACTTGCCCAATACCAAGGTGTTGTAGCCGTATGTCCATTATAATATTGCTCCATTACAATTTTACCATTATGTAAAATGATAAAGCCTTTAGAGTGTTTGTCAGTCAAATACGTATTTAAAGCTGCAATATTAGCGGTGTTCCAACCTAAGCTTTCAGGCGTTTTAGTTTCCCAAGTTGTACCCGTATTTGGAGGAAAGTACATCGCTTCTTCTGTTGGAGTGGGAGCTGGAGTATCATCACTACCACATGAAATGAAAATAGATAATAAGCTAATTAGTAATAGATGTTTTAGTCTCATGATTTAGTGTTTAATAATTTAGACTTATAATTACATAAAAGGTTTAATATTATATTTATATGTTTTACAACACAGATTGGAGAAATCTGAATAATCTTGTTTACTCTTGATTATATGGTAATTTTTTTCAACACTGATTTAAGAAATTATATTAATTAATATAATTTCTTAAATCAGTGTTATGAAATACAATTCCAATCTTTTAAATTAAAGTTACATTTTTTTTGCTTCTTCCCAGAAGATATCCATTTCTGCTAAAGTCATATCCGATAAAGATTTTCCTAATTCGGAAGCTTTACTTTCTAAATACATAAAACGTTTGATGAATTTTTTATTGGTACGTTCTAAAGCATCTTCTGGATTTACTTTTAAAAATCGGGCATAATTTATCATTGAAAATAAAACATCACCAAATTCGGCTTCAATTTTATCTTGATTGTTAGCTGCGATTTCCACTTGCAATTCGGCGATTTCTTCTTCCACTTTTTCCCAAACTTGATGTGATTCTTCCCAGTCAAATCCCACACCTTTTACTTTATCTTGAATTCGGCTTGCCTTTACTAACGCTGGTAAACTTTTTGGGACACCTTCTAAAACGGAAGTTCTGCCTTCTTTTAGTTTTAGTTTTTCCCAATTTTGTTTGACTTGTTCTTCATTTTCCACTACCACATCACCATAAATATGCGGATGACGATCAATTAACTTATCACAAATACTATTCGCCACATCGGCAATATCGAAATCGTTTGTTTCCGAACCAATTTTCGCATAAAACACAATGTGTAACAACAAATCGCCTAATTCTTTTTTAATTTCTGGTAAATCATTGTCTAAAATAGCATCGCCTAATTCGTAGGTTTCTTCAATGGTTAAATGGCGTAAACTTTCTAAGGTTTGTTTTTTATCCCACGGACATTTTTCACGTAAATCGTCCATGATGTCCAATAATCTTTCAAAGGCTTGTAATTGTTGTTGACGTGTGTTCATATTTTTTTTATTTCAAAATTCAAAATTCGTTGTTGGTTGCTCAAAATTTAATTTTTAAACACATAGGCACATAGTTTTTGTGTTTACTGTTTAGTCGCTTCGCTTGAAATAGATAACATAGTTTTGTTTCAAGTTTCAAGTTTTAGGTTTCAGGTTAAAAGTTTAAAAGTTTAAAAGGGTTTGTGTTGATAAAAATACGGATAAATTATGATTTGAAAAAATACAAGTGTAGTCTAGCCGTGGTTGTAGCGGCATCCTTTTATTAATTTTTTTTCAATTAATAAAAGATATAGCGGAAGACACGACTAAATGTGTTTAAAGTTAAATTTACGTGCTACAAAAAAAATCCCAATCTAAATAAGAATGGGATTTGATATATAATTTTTGAACAAGTAATAAATTACTCAGCAGGAGTTTCTTCTTCTTTTGCTTCTGTGTTTAAAGCTTCTACTGATACATAACCTTTTGGTTGTAAAATGTTGTACCAATTAAAGATTTTTTTGATGTCTGAAGTGTACACTCTGTCTTCGTCAAATTCTGGTAAAATTTCTCTGAAATAGCTTCTTAATTTATCGTCGCTTTCTTTATGAGAAATAGTTGGTTCCCCATTTTCTTTTGCAGCGATAGTTTTGAAGATTTCAATTAGTTTTACTTCTTCGTTGTACGTATAAACAGCGATTTCAGATAATAAACTTACGTTACTTCTTAATCCAACAGTAATTTTTTTACCGTCTAATAAAGCTTCAGCCACAAATCCAGAACGAGTTTGTACTTTTAATTCATATAATCCTGGTTTACCAGAAATGGCTAATATTTTTTGAAAACTCATAGTTTTTTAATTTTTAAAGGATGGCAAATATATATTTTAATATTTCAAAAACAAACTTGAAGTTCTTAATTTTTACTTAATTTTTAAATTGGCAAATTTCATGCGGTAATCTGGTCTGGCTTTGCCTTCCATAATGTTTTGCAATTTCTTACCGACTAATTTTTTCTTTAACATTGAAAGATGATCTGTAAACAAAATTCCTTCAATATGGTCGTATTCGTGTTGAATAACTCTGGCAATCAATCCATTGTAAGTTTCTGTTTTTTTAACGAAATTCTCATCCACATATTCAATGGTGATTGTATCATGACGAAAAACATCTTCACGAACATCAGGAATACTTAAACAACCTTCGTTAAATCCCCAAATTTCACCTTCTTCTTTAATTATTTTTGCATTAATAAAAGTTTGTTTGAAATCTTTTAATTGTTCTGCTTCTTCTTTTGAAACTTCGTCGCTTTCTGCAAATGGAGTCGTATCAATTACAAATAATCGGATAGCTAAACCTACTTGAGGAGCAGCCAAACCAACACCATAAGCATTATACATGGTTTCATACATGTTGCTTAAAATTTCAGTTAAGTTTGGATAATCTTGTGGAATGTCAACGCAAACTTTTCTTAAAACTGCTTCGCCGTATCCGTATATTGGTAAAATCATGGTTCAAATTTTTTGCAAAATTAGGAAATTTTCTTCTATTGTTAGAATTTTAAAGTCTAATTTGTAGCAACGACTTCATTATTTAACCATTTTTTAAGTAAAACATCGTTATGTGTAATATTACAAAAATGGTAGACGCTACTTTTCATCACTTTAGAATTTTCAATCTTTTCTTTTGTCGGTCCAGAATTATTTAGGTAATTAGAATGAATGAAATACATAGTTTTTCCTTCTTTTAAAATAAAACCCACATGAAAATCTAAACCAATAAAATATAATCCGTCTTTTTTATTGTTAATGAAATAGGTTTTTAATTCTTCTTTTGTTTTGTCTTGAAGTGTCTCAATTACTGTGCCACATGCAATTACTTTCGCTTCTTGATAAGGTGCTTTTTGGGCGAGTTTATATCTGTTGATATTTATTCCCATATCCCGTAAAGTGGTAGAAACAAAATAACCACAGGCAATACTTCCAGATTTTGGTATTTCTGAATAACCATCAAAAGACCATTTTGTACCATACCATTGCGGAATAATATCACTGACTAAATGTGTGGTGAATTTTTCTCTAATCTGATTTAAGGCTTCCGACTTATTTGTTGCAATTTTATATGATTGTGATAATTGCTTTCTATTTGTGTTAACATTGCTTTTTATGGAAGCGTAACTAATAAAAAGAATGCAAAATATTGTTAAAGTCGATTTTAATAACATGTTGTTTTTTAAGAAAAACGAAAAATGTCTTAAATTATTGTTTCTTTAAAAAATCGTAACTCCCAAATCGTAAATTCTACTTACTCATTCGCACCACCAACTTCACTATTGTCTAGTTTTATTGGATATTTTGAATTGAATAACGCTATAAATTTTTTAGTTTGATAGGTTTTATGTGTCATTTTGTTCGACAAAGCAATAATAGTAACTGTGTCATTTTTTTGAGTAATATAGGATGAAGTATTTCCGTGCCACCAACCGTTATGATAAGTCAATGTTGGCGCTTCTTTCCATTCACGTAACCGAATTCCTAATCCGTAGTTTTTTTCGCCTTTTGATTCATAACTGTATCCTTTAAAAATTTCTTTTCTAAGTTTTTTACTAAAGAATTTATCCGAATAAGTAGCCAAATCAAATTTTAGTAAATCGCGAGCTGTTGAATAAATATTTTTATCACCATATACTAAATCTAAATGATCAAATGCCAATCGTAATTTGCTGGCTTTATAGGTTTGACTCACAGTATCATGGTGTTTTTCATAATCAAAAACAAATGTGTTTTTCATTCCTAAAGGTTTAAAAAGTAATTTATCCATGGCTTCGTGATAACGCATTCCTGAAACCTTTTCAATGATTAAGGCTAATAGAGAATAATTGGTATTGCAATACGCAAAACGAGTTCCGGGTTTACTTTCTAAATGAATTTTTCCAGAATTGATTAAGTCTAATATATCCTGATTGGTAATGCGTTTCGATTTGTCCCATTTCACATCACGTTCAATAAAATAACCGTAATGACGTAAACCACTTCTATGATTTAACAACATTCTTACGGTAATATCGTCGTGATAAAAACCTTTTAAATATTTTGAAACCTTATCATCTAAGCCGATTTTTCCTTGATCAACCATTCTTAAAACAACTGCAGCCGTTAATACTTTACTGACAGAAGCTATATGTAAAGGTTTGTCTTTTCTGTTTTTATCGTCTTTTTCTTTATACGCAAAACCTTCGTAATCTTCGAATAAAATTTTCCCGTTTTTGGCGACTAAAAACTGCCCATAAAAATCATTTTTGTTGATTAATTGGTTATATCGATATTCAATCTCTTTTTTCTGTTTGTTGCAATATGTTGAATCTAATGGATTGAATTCTACAAAAAATTCTCCTTGATCTTTTTGAGTTCCGTTTTTCTGAGAAAAGTCTTTTTCTTTGTCTTTGCAAGCAATTAGTAGGAATGATAGTAGTAGTAAACGTAAAAATTTCATTATTTTTTTATTTCAATGTTGGGGTTGATTTCTTGTAATTGGGCAATAAATTGGTCTCTATTTTCTGGTGAGATAAAAATGTCATCGTATTTATGATACATAATTTCTATTCCTTTGTGATGAAATCCAGGCTTGTAAAAGTTCGTTTTTATTATCGAATTGGAATATTTAATTGTTCTTATTTCAGAAATTTTAATCTTTGTTTTATAGAAGAACATCGAAATTATTAAAACTTCATTTTGTATTTCATAATAGGTTGTAAAATACAAAATTGTAAATATTAAAAACAAAAGTGTAAAAATACCTAAAGGAGGAAAAATGATTAAGTTACTATCTTCTTCTGTAAAAACACCTATAGTTAACACCAAAAGTACTGGTATTAAAAGTATTATAACATTGAATGTGCTAAAGGCGGATTTGAATTGCATAAAAATTTGTACTGCTTTTGCAAATTAAAGTATTTTTGAAGTATTTTTGATAAAAAATTATTCAAAATGTCAAATATCAACTGGAAAATCGTAAAAGAATACGAAGATATAACGTATAAAAAATGTGATGGCGTAGCCAGAATTGCTTTTAACAGACCTGATGTGCGTAATGCGTTTCAACCAAAAACCACAAAAGAATTAATTGATGCTTTTTATGATGCTCAAGAAGATACTTCAATTGGAGTAGTTTTACTTTCAGCTGAAGGACCAAGTTCTAAAGATGGTATTTGGAGTTTTTGTAGCGGTGGCGATCAAAAAGCTCGTGGACATCAAGGTTATGTGGGTGAAGATGGATACCACAGATTGAATATTTTGGAAGTGCAACGTCTGATTCGTTTCATGCCAAAAGCTGTTATTTGCGTAGTTCCAGGTTGGGCTGTTGGTGGCGGACATAGTTTACATGTAGTTTGTGATTTGACTTTAGCGAGTAAAGAACACGCCATTTTTAAACAAACGGATGCGGATGTAACGAGTTTTGATGGTGGTTATGGTTCCGCTTATTTGGCGAAAATGGTAGGTCAGAAAAGAGCCAGAGAAATTTTCTTTTTAGGAAGAAATTATTCTGCGCAAGACGCTTATGAAATGGGAATGGTTAACGCCGTAATTCCACACGCCGAATTAGAAGATACTGCTTTTGAATGGGCACAAGAAATCTTAGCCAAATCGCCAACTTCTATCAAAATGCTAAAATTCGCCATGAATTTAACAGATGACGGCATGGTAGGACAACAAGTTTTTGCT
>JAUMDQ010000085.1:3379-8186 GCA_032121715.1 Flavobacterium sp. | reverse complement strand
AAACATTTTGGGGCGCTTATTTCGGAATGTTTACAGATAAATTTGGAATTAATTGGATGGTAAATTTTGACGAAGTTCAAAAATAAAAACCTTTATTAAAGTTATATTTATAAATAAAAAAGCCAGAACGTAAATTCTGGCTTTTTTATTTATTGTTAATCTACTCTAGTTAACTTGATTGCTTTAGTTTCCGAAATTTTCAGTGGAAACTTCTCAATTGTTACAGAACCTGGATCTAAACCAAAAGCCTTCTCCTCTGATAATCCCATTTTCTTCAATAGATTGTACCCATCTAGAATTAGTTTTTCGTAGAACGGTAACGCATTGTCGTAAGACATAAATTTTTCTATTAATACAAATCTAAAGTCGCTAATTACTTTATGTTTATTTAAAGAAGTGTATCTACTTGTTAAGTCTACTTCCCCTCTTTTTTGCATGTCTTTTACAACTTGTGCAAACATTTTATTAAATTTAGGAGCTACTCTAAATCCTAATCTAAAATCTACACGAATTACATCATCATGAATAAACTCACAAACTCTATATTCCATTGTGTATGGTTCATCTACAACATGTACGTGAGCAAACCAATAAATATCAGCACGTTTCGGACTATTATTAATAATCGAATAAATAATTTTCGATTCTATTTCGTATCTATTATCTGCACTTGTTAAATATACTAAGTTAGTAGCATATTTCGCAATAGATTCATCTCTACTTAAGTCTTCTAAAACAGGTAAGTATTTATCTAATTTTACAAATTCAACAAATCTATTTCTAATTTTTCTAGCGAAGTACCAACAAGTCATTACTGCAAATAATACAAATGCAATGATTAAAGTAATATAACCACCTTCTCCAAATTTATGCAAACAAGCATATAAAAAGGCCATTTCAATAATGACATAAGTAGTAATAATCGTAAAGATAAAATACTTATTGTATCGTTTTAAAATCATGTAAAAGTTCAACAAAGTTGTTGTCATTAACATTGTTAATACAATTGCTAAACCATATGCGGCTTCCATCGCTGCGGCTTTTTGAAAGTAAATTACAATAAAAATACAACCCGCCCAAAGTAGCCAGTTTAATGAAGGAATATATAATTGTCCTTTTAATTCTGTTGGATATTTAATTTTAACTTTTGGCCAAAAATTTAATCGAATAGCTTCATTTATTAAAGTGAACGAACCACTAATTAAAGCTTGAGAAGCAACAATCGCTGCTAAAGTAGCAATAGCAATTCCGAATGGTAAAAACCAATCAGGCATTACGCCATAAAAAGGATTTGTAATTCCTGCTTCAACAAGTGTTTGTCCATCGTGTTGAATCAACCAAGCACCTTGACCTAAATAATTTAAAATCAAAGTTGTTTTTACAAAAATCCAACTGATTCTAATATTTTGTCTTCCACAATGTCCTAAATCTGAATACAATGCCTCAGCTCCTGTTGTACATAAAAATACTGCACCTAAATACAAATATCCTCCATGAATTGACAGTAATTTATAAGCATAATAAGGATTTAAAGCCGTAAGAATATCTAAATTCGAAAATAATTGCACCAATCCTAATCCACCTAACATTGCAAACCAAACAAACATTACTGGACCAAAAAACTTTCCAATAAACTTAGTTCCAAATTGCTGAATAGCGAATAAAAAAGTTAAAATTATTATTACAATGTACATAATATACTTTTCTTCAAAGCTTGGATACATTGTTTTTACTCCTTCAATTGCAGAAGATACCGAAATGGGCGGAGTAATGATTCCATCAGCTAAAAGTGTACAACCACCAATAATTGCGGGGAATAAAAGCCATTTAATTTTAGTTTTTCTAATAAGCGCATACAAAGAAAAAATTCCACCCTCACCATTATTATCGGCTCTTAGAGTAATAATTACGTATTTAATTGTGGTTTGAAGTGTTAATGTCCAAAAAATACATGAAATTGCTCCTTTAATTATATCTGAATCGATAGGATTTTTTCCAATAATTGCATTAAGAACATACAAAGGAGAAGTTCCAATATCTCCATAAATAATACCTAGCGTAACTAGTAAACCGGCTGCAGAAAGTTTGTGCAAGCCATGATGACCTTTTTCCATTTTGAAATTTATAAACGAATTACAAAATTACAAAAACTAAAAGTTTAAAAATCAATTTTAATGAAAAATATTTTAACAAAATATTAGTATCTAGCCTACAAAATTTCTTTCAAATTCTAATCAATTACTTATCTTTGCAATCTTATTAAAATTTTGAAAAATGCGTATTTCTTACAATTGGTTAAAACAATTTATTAAAATAGACTGGAAATCAGACGAAACGGCTGCTTTACTTACAGATTTAGGTTTGGAAGTTGAAGTTGTTGAAGCGTTTGAAAGTGTGACTGGCGGACTGAAAGGTATTGTTGTAGGTCATGTTTTAACGTGTGAAAAACATCCTGATGCTGATAAATTAAAAATTACAACTGTTGATTTAGGTGATGGAAATGCTCCTGTACAGATTGTTTGTGGTGCAAGTAACGTTGCGGCCGGACAAAAAGTACCTGTTGCCACTATAGGTACAAAATTGTATGATAAGGATGGAAACGCTTTCGAAATTAAAAAAGGAAAAATAAGAGGACAAGAAAGTCATGGTATGATTTGCGCTGAAGACGAAATCGGTTTAGGTGAAAGTCATGATGGAATTATGGTTCTTTCTGACGATTTAGTTCCAGGAACGCCAGCAAGTAAAGTTTTCAACATTGAAGTAGATGAAGTTTTTGAAATTGGTTTAACACCAAATCGTGCAGATGCAATGAGTCATATGGGCGTAGCTCGTGATTTAAAAGCAGGTTTACTACAATCTAATGTTCATACAGAATTCATTACACCTTCTGTAAGTAAATTTAAAGTTGATAAAAGAACATTAAAAATTGATGTCAATATCGAAGATTCAAAATTAGCACCTCGTTATGCTGGTGTAACAATTTCTGGAATTACGGTAAAACCATCACCAAGTTGGTTACAAAATAGATTGAAATCAATCGGTTTAACTCCAAAAAATAATATCGTTGACGTTACTAATTATGTGTTACACGAATTAGGTCAACCTTTACACGCCTTTGATGCGAATAAAATTAAAGGAAATAAAGTCATTGTAAAAACGGTTGCCGCTGGAACAAAATTTACAACTTTAGACAATATCGAAAGAACGTTACACGAAGAAGATTTAATGATTTGTGATGAAAACGGTCCAATGTGTATTGCCGGAGTTTTCGGCGGTGCCAATTCTGGAGTGACAGATTCTACAACAAATATTTTCTTAGAAAGTGCTTATTTCAATCCAGTTTCTATTAGAAAAACAGCAAAACGTCATACATTATCTACTGATGCTTCTTTCCGTTTTGAAAGAGGAATTGATCCTGAAATTACAGCTTACGCTTTAAAACGTGCAGCTTTATTAATTCAAGAAGTGGCTGGAGGAGAAATTACTTCAGATGTTGTTGATATTTATCCAAAGAAAATTGAAGATTTTAATGTGTTCTTATCTTTTGAAAAAGTAAATAATTTAATTGGTGAAGAACTTAAAAAAGAAACCATTAAAAATATTTTAGCTTCTTTAGACATCAAATTCAACAGCATTTCTGATGCTGGTTTAGGTTTAAATATTCCACCATACAGAGTTGATGTGCAAAGAGAAGTTGATGTTATTGAAGAAATTTTAAGAGTTTACGGTTATAATAACATTAAAATTCCAAATAAAATTAATGCTTCAGTTTCTAATTCATCAAGAACAGAAGAATTTAAAGTGCAAAATGTAATTGCGAATCAATTGTGTTCATTGGGATTCAATGAAATGATGGCGAATTCATTAACGACTTCAAATTATGTAGCATTTTCTGAGCAAGTAACTTCGGAAGAAACTGTTACAATGTTAAATCCTTTAAGTAGTGATTTATCTGTAATGCGTCAATCGATGTTATTTTCTGCTTTGGAAGCGGTTTCGTATAATGTAAACAGAAGAAATTCAGACTTAAAATTATTCGAATTCGGAAAAACATACCATTCAATTGAAGGAAAATATACAGAAAGAAAGCATTTAACTATTACCATGAGTGGAAATGCAACTTCTGAAAACTGGAATGTAGCTCAAAAACCAAGTGATTTCTTTTTATTTAAAGGATATATTACTGCGATTTTATCAAAATTAAACATTGATGCGAAAGTAAAAACAGTTCCTGTAACACATGATGTTTTTGCCGAAGGCATTGGTTTTGCTATTGGTAACGAAATTATAGCAGAATTTGGTACGATTAAAAAAACACTTTTAAAACATTTTGATGTGAAACAAGATGTCTTTTTTGCTGATTTAAATTGGGATGCGATTCAGAAATACATTTCAAACAAAATTAAATTAGTTGACATTCCAAAATTCCCAGAAGTGAGAAGAGATTTAGCGCTTTTAGTGAATGATAATGTGACTTTCGAGCAACTTTATTTAGTGGCGAAACAAACAGAAAAAGCGTTATTGAAAGATATTAATTTATTTGACGTGTACGAAGGAAAGAATTTACCTGAAGGAAAAAAATCGTATGCTTTAAGTTTTATACTTCAAGATACTTCAAAAACATTAACAGATGTTCAAATTGATAAAATTATGAGCAAATTGCAAAGTAATTTTGAAGCGCAATTAGAAGCTGTTTTAAGATAAAAAAATAATATAAATTTTAAAATCCTTTTAATTTGCTAGTATTTCAAGCAGATTAAAAGGATTTTTATTTTATAAAACTTTGTAAAACTCTGAGTTTTCTCTG
>JAUMDQ010000085.1:0-3369 GCA_032121715.1 Flavobacterium sp. | reverse complement strand
TTTTATTTCTTTATGAATTTGAATGATATTTTCAGGAATTTCTGCTTCTATAATCCAATTTACATCTAAACTATTATAATTTGCGGTTTTCAAAAGCATAGTATTCTTAGAGATGTTCGCTCCTAGCCTTTCCAAATCTTCTTTAAAATCTAATAGAAAATCTTCGTGAAGCGCGTCAATTAAAAGCAAAATTTTAAAAGCCCGCACAATTACATAATTATAAAACTTAGTTGATTTTTGCGGCTTTGAATGTGATAATGAAAAAGAATTTTGTTCGATGACTTCATTAAGCATTTGCAAATTCAGACTGATTTCTCCAAATTTATCTTTTGTAATTTTTACATGATGCGAAATTTTTCCACTGATGCTACGCATTTCTACAGCTATGTAATCTAAAGAATGGTAATTTTCAGAAAAACGTTTGATATATTTTGAAATAGTTGTTTCCATAATTTGGCGTTTGTCTTCAATAGAATCCGTATCAACCAATTCAAAATATAATTTTTCCGCCAAATCCATATCTCTTCTAAGCAATCTTAAAATCAGTTTGTCTTTTTCTTTATCCGATAATTCTTGAAGTGCTTTTTTGAACTCTATATCTTTAAACATACTTAATTTATTTATTTGTAAAATTAGGGATTGAAATTTTAAACTTGACATAAATACAAAAAAAATCCCAGTTTAGAATGAACTAAAATGGGATTTCTAACTAAATAAAAACTATGGGAATTACATTTTCGGAGTAACTACGGTGTCAATTACATGAATAACTCCGTTAGATTGGTTTACATCAGCAATTGTTACTTTTGCAGAACCACCATTTTCATCAGTAAGATAAACATCACTTCCTTGCATCCAAGCTGTTAATTTTCCACCACTTACAGTAGTCAAAACCGCTTTTCCGTTTCCTTTTTTGATAGCTGCTACAATATCTTTTGCATTCATTTTACCAGCAACAACATGGTAAGTTAAAATAGTTTGCAATACTTTTTTGTTTTCTGGTTTTACTAATGTTTCAACTGTACCTGATGGTAATTTTTCGAATGCTGCATTTGTTGGGGCAAAAACAGTGAATGGACCTGCTGTCATTAATGTTTCCACTAAGTCAGCTGCTTTTACCGCTGCTACTAAAGTGGTGTGATCTTTTGAATTTACTGCATTTTCTACAATGTTTTTTGAAGGATACATAGCTGCACCACCAACCATTACAGTTTTTTCTTTTTGTGCTAATGCGTTACCACTTGTTAATAATACAAATGTAAAGGCTACTACTGATAAAATTTTGTTCGTTTTCATGTTTATGATTTTTTAAGTTATATAGTCATTTACGAGAAAACAATTCGTTTGGTTTTAAAATAGTCAAAAAAAAAATCCCAATCATTTCTGATTGGGATTTAGTATGATTAAGAATTTGAAAAATTAGTTTCCTCCTTTTTCCATTCTTGCTTTTAATTCCATTAATGCATCAATATCACCTAAAGTAGATTTTTCAGCATTGTTTGAAGATGAAGCTACATTGTTATTGCTTGATTCGTTAGAAGCAGATTTGAAGTTTTTCTCTTCTTCTTCTCTGAAAGTAGCAGTATGTGAAGCAACAATTCTTTTGAATTCTTTGTTAAATTCGATAACTTTAAATTCAATTGAATCACCTTTTTTCAATTTTTTACCATCTTCTTTTTCTAAATGACGAGTTGGAACGAATCCTTGAACGTCTTCAGAAAATTCAACTGTAGCACCTTTGTCAACAATTTCAGAAACAGTACCAGTGTGAACTGTACCTACTGCATAAGCAGCTTCATGTTTGTCCCAAGGATTGTCTAAAGTTTGTTTATGACCTAAAGATAATTTACGAGCTTCAACATCTAATTCTAAAACTACAACATCTAATTTGTCACCAACGTTAACAAATTCTGATGGATGTTTGATTTTTTTAGTCCAAGATAAATCAGAAATGTAAACTAAACCGTCAATTCCTTCTTCTAATTCTACGAAAATTCCGAAGTTAGTAAAGTTTCTAACGATACCTGTATGACGAGAACCAACTGGATATTTCTCAGTAATTCCATTCCAAGGATCAGTAGTTAATTGTTTGATACCTAATGACATTTTTCTATCATCTCTATCTAAAGTTAGGATAACTGCATCTACAGTATCACCAACTTTAACGAAATCTTGAGCAGAACGTAAATGCGTAGACCAAGACATTTCAGAAACGTGAATTAATCCTTCAACTCCTTCAGCTACTTCAATGAAAGCACCATAATCAGCTAAAACAACTACTTTACCTTTTACTTTATCTCCAACATTTAATTCAGCAGATAATGCATCCCATGGGTGAGCGTTTAATTGTTTTAAACCTAATTGAATTCTTGTTTTCTCGTCATCGAAATCTAAGATTACAACATTTAATTTTTGGTCTAATTCTAACACTTCACTTGGGTGATTGATACGAGACCAAGATAAGTCTGTAATATGGATTAATCCATCTACACCACCTAAGTCAATGAACACACCATAAGAAGTAATGTTTTTAACAACACCTTCTAATACTTGTCCTTTTTCTAATTGACCGATGATTTCTTTTTTCTGAACTTCGATATCAGCTTCGATAAGCGCTTTATGAGAAACTACTACGTTTTTAAATTCGTGATTAATTTTCACAACTTTAAATTCCATAGTTTTGTTTACGTATTGATCGTAATCACGGATTGGTTTCACATCAATTTGAGAACCTGGTAAGAAAGCTTCAATACCAAATACGTCAACAATCATTCCACCTTTAGTTCTACATTTAACAAAACCGTTAACAATTTCTCCAGTTTCGTTAGCAGAAATAACTCTATCCCATGCTTTGATTGTTCTTGCTTTTTTGTGAGATAATACTAATTGACCTGTTTTATCCTCACGGATATCAATTAATACTTCTACTTTGTCACCCACTTTTAAAGATGGATTGTAACGGAATTCATTTAAAGAAATAACTCCTTCAGATTTAGCGTTGATATCAACAATAACATCTCTGTCAGTGATTCTTACTACTACTCCTTCTACTACTTCTTCATCAGAAGTTGAGATGAAAGTTTTTGTTACTAAATCTTCAAATTCTTGAAGATTGTCTGCGTCAATAGGATCAATTCCTTCAGCATAGTTATGCCAGTTGAAATCTGCTAAAAATGACTCTTGTTCTTTGTTTAATTCAGACATGCTTTTATTATTTTGTATGTTGTGTTTGTTTGAGTTTTTTAATGCAGATTAAAACAACAACAGTGTTTTACGTAAATATTTGATTACCAATTGAAAACTCTACTCCGCCAAAAGGTTTGCAAAGATACTACTTTTTTGGTAAATACAAATGTTTTGCTGGAAAAA
>JAUMDQ010000084.1:9048-18139 GCA_032121715.1 Flavobacterium sp. | reverse complement strand
TGGGCAGCTAACGGAACAACTTACACTACAAGTGGTACTTATACTTCTACAACAGCTTGTGTAACAAGAACGTTAGATTTAACAATCACACCAAGTTCATCATTACCAAACGAAGTAGTTTCAGTTTGTGATACTTATACATGGGCTGCTAACGGAACAACTTACACTACAAGTGGAATTTATACTTCAACAACAAGTTGTGTAACAAGAACGTTAGATTTAACTATTACTTCAGCTACAATTTCAGGAGCTACAACTCAAGTAATTAATGGAGGAGTTGCTGCAGATGCTACAATTGAAGATATTGTTGTGACATCAAATGGAACGGTAACTTGGTTTGCTTCTTCTGCAGATGCTACAGCAAATACTAATCCATTGGCAGTAGGAACTCAATTAGTTGATGGTAACATTTACTACGGAGTAACAAATATTGGTTCTTGTAGAAGTACAACATTAGCTGTAACAGTTACAGTTGTGTTAGGAACTTCAAGTTTCGATTTATCTCAATTAAATTACTATCCAAATCCAGTGAAAGATATCTTTAATGTGAAATACAACAAAGAAATTATTTCAGTAGATGTATACGATTTAACTGGTAGAAAAGTTATCGAAATGAAACCAAATACTATAGAAGTACAATTGAATATGACAAACTTGTCTAATGCAATGTACATTGTAAGATTACAATCGGTTGATGGAATAACGGAATTGAAAGTTTACAAAAACTAACAGTTTTAAATAAATTTAAAAACCTCTCCTCTTTAATTAGAGTGAGAGGTTTTTTTATATGATTACTTTCGAGAATTCTTTTTCAGAAAAATAGAATTGTAGTTTTATACTGAACCAAAAATTTCTTTTACAGCTTGTTCATAAACTCTGCTGTTTTGGGCTTTCTTAATTTTCTTAAAGGTTTTTTGTGTATCTGGAAAGACTTGTGAAAAATATTCCCAAAAACCTAACATTTTCATTCGAATTGGCGTTGGACCTTGTAAAAAAGCATCATACGCTTGATAAATTTCATCATGAAACGCATTGAAAACTTTGAATCGATCTTCAGGATATTCCGTAGTATTGTTTTTTATCATACTTGGTAAAAACGGATCGGCAATTAAACCTCTTCCAATCATAAAATGATCAATACTTGGAAAACGTTCTTGCATTTCTCTGAATTTTTCTACCGAAGTAATATCGCCATTATAATACAATTTATGTTTCGAAACATCCAAACAACGTTGAAACGAATCTAAATCTACTGGCCCTTTGTATAATTGCTTTCCAATTCTGGCGTGAATGGCAATATTTTTTATCGGGTATTTTTCTAAAATAGGGAAAACGTCTAAAATTTCAGAAGCATTTTCATAACCCATTCGCATTTTCATCGAAACAATAATATCTGTTTCGCTATGCGCTCGGTCTAAAATGTTGTTGATTTTTTCAGTATTACTAATTAATCCCGAACCCATTCCGCATTTGGCAACCATCGGATACGGGCAACCTAAATTCCAGTTTAATTCTTTATAACCTAAGGATTGTACATATTTCGCTACGAACAAAAATTCGTCGGCATCATTCGTAATAATTTGTGGAATGACTTCTAAAGTCGTATTGTTTTCTGGAAGAATATCGCGTTCGTATGAAGCTTTAATTTCCAATTTTCCGTTCAGTCTAATGTATGGCGAATAGAACGTATCAATACCACCAAAATGTTTATGAAACGCATTTCGAAATCTGAAATCGGTAAAACCTTGTAAAGGCGAAGATAATAAAGTAATGCTCATTTATAAATTATCTGAAGCAAACCATTCTGCAAAAGAAGATTCTGTTTCTTGTAATCGTAATGAATGCAACTGAATATCTTTTGGCAAACGCGCTATAATTTTATTCGCAAAATCAACCACCATATTTTCACTAGTTGGCTGATAATCGACTAAAATTACATGATGACCACGATTTTGAAGTTCTTTTGCCAATTCTACATGAGGCGTGTTTTGGTTGAAAACCGTTGCGTGATCAAACACATCTACAATGTCTTCTTTTACGATTTTTTTCAAATCAGAAAAATCAATTACCATTCCGAATTTTACATTGTTTGAATCTGTAATTGGCTCACCAATAACGGTTACAGAAAGTTTATAACTATGTCCGTGTACGTTTTTGCATTTGCCATCATAACCATAAAGGGCATGACCGGTTTCGAAATTAAATTGCTTGGTAATTCTAATTTTGCTCATTGTCTGATAATTGAAATGCAAAATTACGAAATTATACCATTTAAGAATATCAATTCAACTTATAATTTTGGTATAATGCCGATATAGTATGAAAATCACCATATTTTTATTTGGGGATATTGAATACATAATCGGTATTTCACATATCTTTGCTTTAAATGTGCAACCGATGGAATTGAATCCGCTTTACGAAACCATAATTACCGATTTATTAGAAAACCAATATGCTGTTTGCGATGCTTTTTTTTCAGAAGAAGCCGTACAAATTATGCGTGCCGAATTGGAACATAAATTCGAAACGTCCGACTTTAAAAAATCTGCAATTGGGAATAAATCCGATGAGATTATTAAAGAAGAAATTCGTGGTGATTATATTTTTTGGTTGAATGAAGATGACAAAAATCAAGCTTCGGAAACCTTTTTCAATCAAATTAACGATTTTGTGGCTTACATCAATGCAACATGCTACTTAGGAATTTCCAATAAAGAATTTCATTATGCGATTTATCCAGAAGGCACTTTTTACAAACGTCATTTAGATGTTTTTAAAAACGATACGCGTAGAAAATTATCGATAGTTTGTTATTTAAATGATGAGAATTGGCAACCTGAATTTGGCGGCGAATTAGTCATTTACAAACCAGAAGAGGAAATTAAAATTTACCCATTAAAAGGTAGAGTCGTCATTTTTGAAAGTCAAATTTTAGAACACGAAGTCAAACCGGTTCAAAGAAAAAGATTTAGTATTACCGGTTGGTTGAAAACGAGTTAGGATTTTTTGTAATTGATTTGTCATACTGAACTTGTTTCAGTATCTTTTTTATCAGAAGCAGACGTTTTGTATTTCAGTACGCTTTTTGTCCCGCTATCCGCTATATTCCCGAAGAAAAATCGGGAGATGCCGCTCCTATCGGGGCTATAATTCAAAAGTTGTTTTTAAAGACTATTTTTTAAACGCTTCCAACGCCTTTTTCGTAAAAGCACTCAAGACTAATTTTCCTGAAATTTCGGCGCGTTCGTATAATAAAGTGCTCCAATTTGCGGTGTTTTGCCATAAAACTTGTTTCATTTCTGATAAAGCTTCTGGGTTGTAACTCGCTAATTGTGTAGCAAATTTTTCTAATTCTGTATCTAATTCTTCTGGTTGTAGTAATTTGGCAAATAAACCTTTTTCAAATGCCCAAGTTGCGGGTTTCCATTCGTTTCCGGCTAACGTTAATTCGCTCATGGCAGTTTGTCCAATTTTTCGACTAACGGCTGGCTCAATTACAAACGGTCCAATGCCTATAGTTAATTCCGAAAGTTTAACATCAGCTTTTGTAGTTGCTAAAGCATAATCACAAGCGGCCACAATTCCAACACCGCCACCAACTGCTTTTCCTTGTACTTTTCCCACAATTAATTTCGAACAGCTTCTCATCGCGTTTATCACATTGGCAAAACCAGAGAAAAATTGTTTTCCGTCTGTTAAATTGTCAATTTGTAATAATTCGTCAAATGAAGCGCCGGCACAAAAGGTGTTCCCTTCACTTTGTAAAACAATTATTGTAGCGTTTTCATTCTTATCTAAATCTTGAATTGTTTCTACCAATTGTTGCAATTGTGTACTCGGAAACGAATTTCCAGCAGGGTGAAAAAACGTGATATAGCCAATATTATTTTTTACTTCTTGTTTTACGAAAGCTGTCATATTATCTTTTTAAGCTAAAGTGCGATTTAAATTCTTTTTGAACGCCATTCTCTTTATATTCAATTCTAAACCAATAATCGGTGGAAGGCATTTCTTGTCCATTATATTTTCCATCCCAACCATTTTGATAGGCATCAATCTTTTTTAATAGTTTTCCGTAGCGGTCAAAAATGTAAATTTTCGCATCATATTCGGTAGTTAAACCCTTAATGAACCATCTGTCGTTATAACCATCACCATTTGGAGTGAAATAATTTGGATAAGAAATGGTAGTAATTTGACTTGAATTTTTCCCTCCACAACCATTAGTATCTCTAACATAAATGGTATAAATATCATTTTCTAAGTTGGTAAAAACCGGACTTGATTGCCAGTCGATTTGATCTAAACTGTATTCGTACGTTCCAAAACCCCCAATTACAACCGCTTGAATTGTTGATAAACCACTAGCGAAAATTTCAGAAACCAATTCTACTTGCACTATTTCTGGTGCTGAAGAAACTACGATTTCCATTTGATCTTCTCTTGTACAATTTGTTGTAGTTGTGGTTCCCATATTGGTTACTACAACTTTGTATACACCACTTTCAGAAGCATTAAATATGGCATTTTCTAATCCAGCCGTAGTTTCTGGGTTTGTTGGTGTCCAAGAATATGTGTAGTTTCCTGGTGTGGTTGGAGTAGCATCAATCGCGAAATTTCCAACTCCAGTTCCAGGTTCTACACATAAAACTTTCAAGTCTTCGATGTCAAAATCTGGTAAAGGGTTCACTTGTAAATCTACATATTGTCCTAATCCCACACAGTCATTATTTACATTACTGTCAATTCTCACCCAAATATTTTGAAGATTTGGAATGATGTTTCTATATCCATCTGGGTCAGTAGTATCAATTGGATTTATTTCTGCTAAAGCATCTGCTTGACTTTCATAATACGTAACAATTAAGTTGGTGCTGGTTGTAAATTGCGCTAAGATTCCATTTACAGGATCATTCGTAGCTACATTTAAGTCGAAATAATCTATTCCGTCATTGTCAGGATCACTTAAGTCGATAAAATCATCACATTCTTGCAACACAATTTTTTCAAAAGTAGCAGGAATTTGAGTCGCAGAAACTACTAGGTTTACTCTCGCAGTTCTCACACATCCATTTTCATTTTCTATTCGTGCCCAAACAACTCCGTTGTCTGGAGAAGTGTAAGTGGTTTCGTTTGTAATTTGGCTTACATTATTTTGAGCATCTAATTGTGTTAAGTAATATTTAAACGTTAAATTAATTTGAGTTGAAATTAGAATATTCGCTTCTGTTAAATTAAAAATTGAAATCGCATCGGTATCATCATCACATTGTCTTAATGTTACTACATTATTTACGACAGGTAAAGGTGTTACAGTTGCATTAAAACTTGTGGTGTTATAGCAATTTGTTAACGTATTAAATAAACGAACGTAAATTATTCTACTTAAACCAGTATAAGAAACAATGGCATTAGTTCCAGAAATAGCATTCGCTTCTAAAAGATGGTATGTTACATTTACATTGGTTTGACCGTTTAAAATTTCAACAGTTTTTGTGGTTAAATTGAATGTAGTTTGTCCATTTGTATCACTACCATCTATAGCATCATCACAAACTTTTAAATCTGTAATAGTTACTAACGTTGGGATGTCGTAATTGGTAACAACCACATTTGAAGTCAAAGCTGGACAAACACCACTGGCTGGAATAGTGTAAGTATATGTTCCACTTACATCAACTGCAGGATTGAAAACACCTGTTCCGCTGGCTAATGCTGGAGACCAAATCCCACCGGTTGTAACACCAGTTCCTAGTAATGAAAACAAATCAAAAGGCACTTCGTTTTTACACGTATTTTTTGTGGTACTTGTTCCTGCATTATTAGCTAGCTGTATTGTAACGTTAACTTTTACATTGATAAAAGTTAAAGCGGTATTACAAGTTTTAGTAAATGCGTAATTATATTCACCTGGAATATTAATAGTTGGATCAAATATATTTCCAGCTAGAGGCGCTCCACCTGCAGGAACCGTCCATATTCCACCAGGGCCGGGATTTCCATTTATGGCATCGAATAAATTAGTTGTTGTTGAGGAACATACAGTTACTGGAGTGTCTGTAGGAGCACTACCAAATCCGGAGTAATAACCTGCATAACCCGCAGCACCACTAGAACCAAATACGCCTACAGCAAGTGGACCAGTTGAAACTACATTAACATTTCCAGTGTAACCAGAAATTCTATAGGTAACCCAATCGGTATTTCCTAAAACAACTTGTGCTTGTGAAGGATTAATTGGTGTGCCATTAACGGTTATTGTAGCAGTAGAATAGGTTAACATCATTAAATCTGAATCGTAATTTGCACCGCCTATTTCATCAATTGCTGGTAAATAAACAGATTCTTGAAAAAAGCAACTTAACGGTGGAATGAAATTTAATTGATAAGCAAAAACAGGTTTAGACGTTTTTACATAAATGTTTTTATTGGTAGTTCCTTGGTATTCCGAATTTGGAACTAAATAATAATCTCCTGCATTTAATGTTGTAGAAGCTACTGGATTTCCATTTACAAAAATATCTGTATTGTCTTGATCTGCTACAATTAAAGGGAGTTCCATTTCAGCTGTTCCATTTCCTTCTATGAAAATATATTCGTCACCAATTTGTGAAGAAGAAACAATTTGATCCAAACACATATCAGCTCTACCGCTTTGAATTCCTCCTAAAATATTACCAGAATTTACGGCAATAGGTTTGCTAGATTCTATTAAGGTACCGATTGCACCATCTAAATTAGCAAGTTCAGAACTATATCCGCTAAAAACAATACTTTGACCTGCATTTAAAACGAAATTTTGTGAATCTGTAGTAATGTCTCCACCTCCAGAAACAAAAATAACATTTGTATTATAGTCTGATAAAGTTACGGTTGTATTATCTTCTGTAGCCATTACACTTGCTACAAATGATGTTCTATCATCTGTTGATTCATTAATCATGTGACCTAATCGGAATCTGGTTCCAATTCCAGGTCTACCTTTTGAAATTAATGTTTCCGCATGATTAGTGTGCCTCATTCTAAAACTCACATAAAAATCTTTTGGACCTTCTAGGATTAAACCTTTGTCGCTTTTTACGATATTAACATCGTCAAGTTCTAAAAACATTTTTGTAGGTTGCCCAGTTCCTACAGTTACTTCTACTGGATTCGTTCGGGAAACTGTAAAAGGAGAACCCGGTATTGGTACGCCATTACCAGTGGTTATGGTTACAAGGAAAGGTGTAGTTTCTGCAGTTGAAATATAAACATAGTGGTCTTGAATAGTCGACTCATCTCTAGCATGTAAAGGTGGAATCCAATGCTTGTTACTTAATTGGGCCTGACTTATAAAAAAGGTAAAAAAGGATACTATTAGTAGGTGTTTTTTCATTGTGGTTTTATATTTCACAACAAATTTATTCTAATTTTATTGAAATCAAATTTTAAAAACAAAAAAGGTAGTAATTAATACCTGTTTTAACAAAATATTAAGGATTGTTGTCTTTTTTAGAAAAACGCACGTAACTGTACGGTTCCCGTGTGAATTGTTTTGCTAGTTTCCGATTTTCGACCGTTATAATTTATCGAAACATCTAAAAATTGGGTAATATTTTTCTGAAATAACAATTGCCAAGTAGAGTTTTTCCCGTTTTGTAAACCTTCTAATAATTGAAAACCAACAGGTGAAGATGAACTTCCTATAAAATCATTATTAATGTAAGTGAAAATTCCGTTCATGGAAAATCCTTTTTCGGTATTCCAATTAAACGAAGTTCCAAACTGATTTTGTTTTAAACGTTCTAAATTACCAATGGTGTTTTCTTTGGTGCTGTTTTCGTAAAAAATATCCCAACTTGCATTTTTAGAGAAAATATAAGACACTTTTGGTGCAATTTCTAAACCATCAATATTAAAATTTCTACTCGCATAACTATCCGAAATACTTTCCGAATTAGAAGTGTTCGTTTGCAATTGAAACAACCAAAACTTTTTCACCAAATGGGCATATTGCAGCTGATGACTTTTGATATAATTTTCTTGACTTCCGAAATTCAGCAAATTTTTTAACGAACTTGAATTGTATGTATATGTCACGGAATTTCTCTGTTTTCCTTTATGGAAGAACAAACTATTTCTGAAGTTATTGTTCAAACCAATTAAATCTTCTTCGCTTTTTGAAAAGGGATTCCATTCGAAAGAATTAGAATTTCTAGCTACTTTTTTATCAATAATCAAGGAAGTTTGGTTGTAAAAATTCGACAGAAATTTCTTGAAACCCGTCCCGTTTTGCCACGCATTTCCATTAAATGTTAGTGTTTGACTTAATTTATTCTGATACGTGCGAATAAACGTCTGATTCGGTAAAAAGACTTTCACATATTTTGCCAAATCGGGAAAGGTGGCAATTTCAAATTCCTGTAATTCCTGAACACTGTTATTGTTATAATCGTTCCACATATAAACACCGCGACCTGGATCGACTTCTAAATAGGTAAACTCTTGCTGCGCAATACTTCCCGAATTATTTTCATAAAAAGTTGTTGTTTGAATCAACTGATTGAAAAACGAATCTGAATAATTTAATCTCGAATTTATAGAAGGTTCTGCGGCACGATTATCAGCAAATTTCAAGGTTCTATAATTGATAAAAACACCTAAATTTCTTCTGTCATTTTTAATCAATTGCGATTTTAAATAGGTAGAAAATGACGCGTTTACTCGTTGTAAAACATTGTTTTGGATACTATCATTTTGTCGTGCCAAATAACCAATTTCAGTAAAAACTTTTGTAGAATCGCCGCGACCAATGAAATTTCCATATTCGGTAAAACGCTGACTGAAATTACTCAACGTTTGCGTTTGGGTTAGTAATTCTTTGCTATTTTCTGCTCTAAAACTTCCACCAATGTAGTTTTTCTTAAAATGATATTTCACTACATTCTGATTTCTAAAAAAGTCCGATTTACTATAATCACCTTGACTATTCATTAAACTCGTTTGGGTTTGAAAAACTACCGATTTGTTCTTCGCAACAGCTTGAAAAACATGCTTATTTCCAGAAAAATTGGTAGAATAATCTAACTTTTCAAATTGATATTTTCCA
>JAUMDQ010000084.1:8550-9038 GCA_032121715.1 Flavobacterium sp. | reverse complement strand
CAAAAGTTTTCCATTTTATAGAATCTTTTTGAACCGAATTAAATTGAAAGCCACCCACAATCAAAACTTGATTCCCTAAAGGATTCGTTATGTTCCAATCGCGGTTAAATTCAATATTATACAAACGTTCAATCGGTTTGAAATTTTCTTGAATGTAATTGATGTTCGCAAAAGATTGTACATTAATTCCTTTAGAAAACAATTGTTGTTTGATATTCAATTTAGAAGCAATTCCTTGATTATTGGCATCATCTAAACCAGAAAATAAATTTTTATCGTTGTTGGAAATCGCAATTTCAGTTTCAATTTCTGTTTTATCCGAAGGCGAATATTTACTAACAATCGTAGCAATTTGAATTTTTGTTGGCGCAATTAGTTTCACTATCGGTTCATAATTTCCTTGTGGAATTCCAGCAATTGGTGCTACATATTCGTAAATTTTCCCAATAGTATTGTTACTTGCTAAAACATAATTTCCTAAATTATTT
>JAUMDQ010000084.1:0-8540 GCA_032121715.1 Flavobacterium sp. | reverse complement strand
ACTATCTTAAAGATGTATATGAAGATTATAAAAAATATCAAGAGCTTGCAAAACAACAAGCGCATCACTGTAAAACAAATTTCAATTTTGATAAGATGAAAGAAGTTTTAAATACTTATTTAGAATTATTTCCTAAGAAAGTAAACTTTACCTGATATAAAGTTAGGGTTTCATCTGTAGAAAATTCAAATATTTCTGTCGGACCAATTAGTGTTTTTTTGTACAAAATTTTATTTTCCGAATACGAATCTTCATAAGCAGAAGGCGCATTCATTAAAGTAGAATCATCACCCGCGTTTTGTAAAATTTGAACTTGTTCTTCGGATAAACTTTGTTGTAAAGGCTGATTTTTCACATCATTTTCTGAATACACATACGCGCCAATACTGAATTTTTCACTTTCATGGTTGAAACCACCATAACTCAAAAAACGTGTAAAATTTCTATCCGAATATTGATATTCCATTACAATTCTCATTTCGGAAGTAATGGGAAAAGTCGCATTGAAAATAATTTCTCCGGCGTTATAATCAATAATATAATCTTTGTTTTCGCCACGTTCTTTTAAAATTCCATTTACATAAACACGTTCCGAACCAGAAATAATTAAGACATACAATTCGCCACCATTGCCTCGTAATTTATACGGACCTTGATTACCTTCTTGACCAGTAAAATTACTTCGCGCATATTGTCCACGAACTAGGGAAGCGGCAAAAAACAAATCGTTTTTATTCGTATTTCCCCAATTAAAATGCGACGACAAACCTTGGACTTTCTTATTAAAATTTAAAAAAGACGTTTTTCGATTTTCTAAAAATAAATCACCCGCTCGAACGTTCCAGTTTTTGGAAGAAAGTTCTATAAATATTTGATCAAATTCATCTAATTTTTGGGAATATCCGCCTTCTTGCAAAGGAATATTACTATCCTGAATTGACGCTTTTAAAGTCACATTATCAGATAATTTTCCGGAAATTTGTAAATCTAAATTCGAATTTAAAACCGTGTTTTGATTGTTTCCAATAGTAACACCACGGGAAATACTTCCGTTAGTTTGTAAACCATTAAAAACAGAAGTTGGTTTTTTATTGTTTTCTGAAAAAGTTAATAAGCGGCCATTTTCATTCGGAACAATTTTTTTTTCGTCGTATATGCTGTAGGTTTTGGTTAAGAAATTCGGCAATTGATAATAGGTTACTTTTACCGAATCTTGAAATTCTTTTTTAAAAATCAGCTTTTTGGATTGATAATTGAAGGCATAAAAAGAAGTGTCAATTTCCTGATTATTAATGTTATATATTTTAAAGGAATTGGGATTTAACGCTAAAGTATCAATCTGAATTTCGGCCTTTGTATAGGCTAATTTTCTAGTTTTAAATGCCTGATTTTTCTCTTGAGCAAAGCCAACAGAAATCGTACATAAAATTAAAAAAAGAAATAGCTGTTTAAACATAGGGTAAAAGTACTGATATTTGTATAAACGAGAAAATTTTGGTTTTTGTATGCAATTCTATTTGCTTAATTTCGTTATTAATAAAAGTTTTTTACAAATCTAGTTTTGTATTCAAGTAACATTTTGCACAAAACACACACAAATTAAAACACATAAAAAATTATGAAAAAACAACTTTCCTTTTTATTTTTATTTCTTTCAGTAGCCACATTTGCTCAAGAAATCAGATTTGCTCGAATCGATAGTTTATTAAATTATTTATACGAAAACGATAAATTTATGGGTTCGCTTTGTATCAGACAAGGTGATGAAGTGGTTTTTAGTGAAGCTTATGGATACTTAGAAACAACAAAAGGCGTAAGAGCTAATAAAGGAACAAAATACAAAATTGGTTCTATCTCAAAAACGTTCACTGCAACTATGATTATGCAATTGGTAGAAGAAAAAAAGATTCTTCTAAACACCAAATTGAGCCGATTTTTCCCAAAAATTGAAAATGCCGACAAAATTACCATCGAACATTTATTATATCAAAGAACTGGAATTAAAGATTATGCGAATGCTGATGCGACGTTAACAGATGTTTTGGGTAAACCAAATATGAAAGAGTTGATTTTGAAAAAAATTGAAAATTACACTTCTACTTTCGAACCAGATACCAAGCATGAATACAGCAATTCTAATTACTTTGTTTTAGGATTGATTATTGAAAAAGCAACTAAAAAAACCTATGCTGAAAACTTAAAAAGTCGAATTGCAGACAAGTTAGGTTTGAAAAACACGTATTATACTACCGAAAAAACAGACGTTTCAAAAAGAGAAAGTTATTCGTACACGTTTAATGGTGAATATTGGGATAAAGTAGAAGAATGGAACAATGATATCGCTTTTTCTTCTGGCGGAATTATTTCTACACCAGAAGATTTAACCAAATTTAGTCGTGAACTTTTTAAAGGGAGTTTAGTGACATTACCTTCTGTAGAATTGATGAAAACGCTTAAAGACACATACGGAATGGCACTAATTCGTTTTCCTTTTGGTGAAAGAAAGTTTTTTGGTCATAATGGAAAAATTGAAGGTTTCGAATCGTCAATGGGTTATTACGAAAAAGATGATGTATCAATTTCGTTAATTATAAACGGTCAAAATTATAGTCAAAATGATATTATGATTGGAATTTTAAGCATTTACTACAAATTGCCTTATCCGTTTCCTAATTTCGCTAAGTTAGATGCCGAATTAATTAAAAAATATTCAGGAAATTTCGCTTCAAAAGACATTCCATTAAAAATTAATATTTCTGAAAAAGACGGAAATTTAGTAGCGCAAGCAACAGGACAACCGAGTTTTCCTCTGACTTATTCAAGTGAAGATGTGTTTGTTTTTGCCCAAGCAGGAATTGAAATGGAGTTTACATCGAATACCACTTTCGTTTTAAAACAAGGTGGCAAAAAATTTAATTTTACGAAAGAATAGAAATCTTTATCTTAGCGAATTAATTTATCACAATGAAATATTACATAATAGCTGGTGAAGCTTCTGGCGATTTACACGGTTCCAACTTAATGAAGTCTATTTTAGCGAAAGATCCAACTGCCGAAATTCGTTTTTGGGGTGGTGATTTGATGCAAAATGTGGGCGGAACTTTAGTTAAACATTATCGCGATTTAGCTTTTATGGGTTTTGCCGAAGTGATTATGAATTTGCGAACCATTTTAGGTAATATTTCGGTTTGTAAGAAAGATATTTTACAGTTTCAACCGGATACTTTAATTTACATTGATTATCCCGGATTTAATATGCGAATTGCGAAATGGGCTAAGAAATTAGGCATTCAAAATCAATATTATATTTCGCCTCAAATTTGGGCTTGGAAGGAAAATCGAATAAAAGACATCAAACGTGATGTAGATAAAATGTATGTGATTTTGCCATTTGAAAAAGATTTTTATGAGAAAAAACATAATTTTCCAGTTGAATTTGTAGGTCATCCTTTAATTGATGCGATTTCGAATAGAGAAAAAATAACTTTGGAGAAATTCACAGCCGAAAATAAATTATCTCAAAAACCAATTATTGCTTTATTACCTGGAAGTAGAAAACAAGAAATTGAAAAAATGCTTTCTATTATGCTTTCTGTGGTGGATAAATTTTCAGAATATCAATTTGTAATTGCTGGAGCGCCAAGTCAAGAATATGAATTTTACAAGCAATTTCTAACTACTGAAAATGTCAAATTCGTAAGTAATAAAACCTACGATTTATTGAGTGTTTCTCACGCGGCTTTGGTCACTTCTGGAACGGCGACATTAGAAACGGCATTGTTCAAAGTACCACAAATTGTATGTTATAAAGCGAATCGAATTTCGTATGAAATTGCCAAACGTATCATTACGTTGAAATTTATTTCTTTGGTCAACTTAATAATGGACAAAGAAGTGGTGAAAGAATTGATTCAAAAAGAACTAAATACGAAAAATTTAGAAGAAGAATTAAATAAGATTATTTCTGGAAATCAAAGAGAAGAAATTTTATCTCAATACAATATTTTAGAAGAAAAATTAGGAGGAAAAGGCGCCAGTGATAAAACCGCCGAATTAATTATAAGTGCCATAAAAAAATAATTTTGTAAATTCGCAGCCATTAAAACATTAAAAATTTGAAAAATTCTATTTATATATTTTTACTAACTATCTTTTTATATAGTTGTAAATCAACACAAAGACCAACAATCATTACTTCAAAAAATGATGCGGTTAAAATTGGAGCATATTCTTTTACTGAAAAAGAAGGTTTAGATAAACCTGTAAAACCCACTAAAAAAGAATTAAAAGCGATTGAAAAAGCAAAAAAAATTGCCTTTAATGATAGCGTAGAAAAAGCAAAAATTAGAGTGGTTGTAGAGGAAGAAACACCACAAGATTTTACACCAACTTTTGAAGTTTCCGATTATATTAAAGAACAAATTTTAAATGTTGCCGCAGAAAATTTAGGTTCACCTTATCGTGGTGGCGGAACTACTCCGGCGGGTTTTGATTGTTCTGGATTTGTAAATTATACCATGACTCAATTTGATATTGAGTTGCCAAGAAGTTCCGCTGAAATGTCACGAATTGGCAAACGTATATTAAAAAGCGAAGCCAAATCAGGAGATTTAATTTTCTTTAATACGAGCGGTGGTGGCGTAAGCCATGTTGGTATAGTTACCGAAAATAATGACGGGATTCTAAAGTTTATCCATTCTTCTACAAGTAGCGGTGTTATTTATTCTTCCACAGCTGAAGGTTATTATGCAAGAACTTTTGTAGGTGTAAATAGGATTCTTGATTAAAATCATATGAAGTTTTTTAAGTTTCCAATTGTTCCAGTACTTTTTGGTTTCCTTATTGGAATTTTAACACAACATTTCTGTAATTTGCCTTTCGATTCCATTCTTATTGGAATACTTTGTAGTGCAATTGGTTTTGCAATTACTTATTTTCTGAACATTAAAAAGAACTTTCAAAGTCACTTTTTTGAAAGTTTTGTACTGGTTTTAAGTCTTATTTTCGGAATTTTTTCGACTTATTTACACAAAGAAATTAATGCTAAAAGCCATTTTTTAAATTTCCTTTCAGAAAAAAATATTGTTCAAGGTGTGGTTTCCGAAAAATTGAAATCCACTGTTTATTACGATAAGTTTATACTAAAAACGACTTCTGTAAATCAGCAAAATTGCAGTGGTAAAATTATTTTTTATGTTCCTAAAAAAGCTGAGAAAGTTATAGAAGTTGGAAATAAGATTAAGTTTTTTGAAACACCGAAAATTCTTCAAAATTCGTTTAATCCGCATCAATTTGATTATTCGAAATATTTACAAAATCAGAACGTTTTTCACGAAGTAAAATTTAAAGAAACCGATTATATAGAAGTTTCTACTGACAATAATTTCTATCATTATATCCATTATATTAAATCGAAATTATTAAAAAGTTATCAAATAGAAAGTTTTAAATCGGACAATTATAATTTATTAATGGCGTTGCTTTTTGGTGAAAAAACCGAATTGTCAAAAGAGTTGAGTAACAATTATACACAAGCTGGAATTATTCATATTTTGGCAATTTCAGGTTTGCATATCGCCCTAATTTACGGAATCGTACTTTGGCTTACTAAACCTTTACAAAGATTGAAAAAAGGAAATGTGTATATCTTTTTAATTTCATTAAGTGTGTTGTGGTTTTATGCTGTTTTAGCTGGATTTTCTGCTTCCATTGTTCGGGCAGCGGTGATGTTTTCTATCATTGCTTTGGCGAAAATTTTAAACCGACAAGCGACTATTTACAATTCATTGGCGTTATCCGCGATGCTATTATTATTGTACAATCCCAATTATCTCTTTGATGTTGGTTTTCAATTGAGTTTTGCTGCTGTTTTAAGTATTGTTGTTTTTCAACCCTTCGTTCAAAAATATAGTTATTCGAAATATTATATTGTAAAAGAAACGAAGTCGTTATTACTCATTTCATTAGTCGCGCAACTTGGTGTATTGCCTTTAACGTTATATTATTTTGGACAATTTCCTTTATTATTTTTGGTAGCGAATTTAATTGCGATTCCTCTTTCGAGTATTATTTTGGTTTTAGGATTGGTGTTAATTCCGTTCAATTTTTTACTTCCGAAAGTTGCTGTTTATTTGAGTGTTTTCGTGAATTCCTTAATTGATGTAATGAATAATTTCACGGCTTGTATTGTTCAATTTGACGCTTTCATTATTAAGAATATTGCTTTTCACGAAGTTTTAGTGGTGTTGATGTATGTAATAATTTGTGGTGTAATTTACTTCGTTTATCATCCGAAAGTTAAGAATTTGAGTATGATTTTGGTGGCTGTTTTGTTATTTCAAATGGGTTATTTTGGTCTTAACTCAAAAGAAAAAAGCAATGATGAATTTGTGATTTTTAATGTGATGAAACACAATCTTTTTGTAGAAACCAAAAATAATTTGGCTGTTTTTTATACTGATAATTTGCAGCATTCAAAACAAACAATAGACGCTTATACTAGAGGAAAATTCGTAAAAAACTATCGTATTGAACCTGTAAAAAACGCCTATGCCTTTAAGAAAAAGATACTTTGTATAGATAGTTTAGGTGTTTATAACACGAAACAAAAACCTGAAATTGTAGTGTTAACTCAATCGCCAAAAATTAATTTAAAACGCTTGATTGCTTCAATAAAACCACAACAAATTATTGCTGATGGTTCTAATTATAAAAGTTATATAAAACTTTGGAAGGCGACTTGTGAGCAAGAAAAAATCCCTTTTCATGCCACAGCCGAAAAGGGATTTTATAGATTAAATTAAATTTTTATTTTCTGGCTAAAAACGTATTGGCATTTGTAATCCAAGTGGTTGCAGATTTGTCATATCCTAATGAACCTAAACCAGTTAAATTTATTTTATTGTCTTGTCCTTTTATAGGATTAACTAACCAAACTGTTGGATAACCTTGGATTCCAAAAGTTTGAGCCAATTGTTGGTTTTGCATTTTTATGTTTTGGTCTTGAGTTTTACTTTTTGGGAAATCTAATTCTACTAAAATTACATTTTGTGTTGCCCATGTTGCAAATTCAGTTGTTTTTAAAACGTCTCTTTGTAATTTAATACACCAACCACACCAATCTGAACCTGTAAAAAATAATAATAAGGGCTTATTTTCTTTTAAGGAAGCTTCAGTTGCTTCAGCCATATCTGTATGCCAATTTAATTCTTGTGCTTGCGCTACAAATCCGCTAATTAAAAATGTGAATACTAAGATTATTTTTTTCATAAGTATGATTTTAAAATTATTTTACAAATATATTCAAATATTATGCCTAAAAACTAGTTACTTAACATCTTGCATTAATTTTTTAACAAATGGTGAGATAATGATTAAAACCACTCCTGCAATTAAGGCATAAATAGCTAATTGATAATAACCATCTGCATAAGTATTTAGTTTTTCTAAATTACTGGCATTTTTGGAAGCTTTGGCGATATTAGCACCTAAAATTCCAGCAAAATATTGACCATAAGCACTCGCTAAAAACCACATTCCCATAATTACTGCTTGAGTTTTTTGTGGCGATAATTTTGTCATAGCGCTCATTCCAATAGGCGATAAACACAATTCACCAAAAGTGATAATGAACCAACCAAAAGTAAAAACGCCTAAAGAGGTTCTTCCTAAATCATCTGCGAAAAACTTAGTATAATAGAAAATCCAGAAACCACCTGCTAAAAACAAAAAGGCTAAACCGAATTTTATAATAGTATTTGGTTCAATCTTTCTTTTTGCTAACCATAACCAAACCAATCCGACTAAAGCTGCGAATCCAATTACAAATAATGAATTTGCAGAATTGTTCACACCATTTGGACTTAACGTCACTCCAGCAATTTTATTATTTAAATTATTAGCTGCAAATAAACTTAAAGAACCACCACTTTGTTCAAAAAACGCCCAAAAGACAATTGAAAAAAGGATGAATACCAAAGCGGCTAAAAGTTTTTTATTTTCGACTATAGAAAAATTTCTCATTTCGTAAAACAAATACAAAATAGAAATGGGTCCAATAGCATACATGAAATAATCGGTGTAAACCGTATTTCCAACCATTATAATTACAATCGGAATCACTAAAATGGAACCTAAATACGTTAAGTTTTCCAATAATTTTTTCTTTGAAACTTCAAGATGTGCTAAAGGTGTTAGTCCAATACTTGCTAAACTTTTTTGTGTTTGAGTAAAAGTCAATAAACTAATAACCATCACTAAAGCTGCGAAACCAAAACCAACATTCCATCTTAAATGCTCTGGAACTATAGATTGCCACATAGAACCTTCGGCTACAGCAATACAAATGTAACCTCCAATTAAGGCGCCTAAATTCACACCCATATAGAAGAATGAAAATCCAGCATCACGTCTTGGATCACCATCTTTGTATAATTGAATAAGATAACGATCGTCAAGACATGTTGCAGTATTCATAGTTTACCCTGTTTAAGTTTAATTTAATGAGGAGTATAACTATAATCTATAGGCAAAGATTTTAA
>JAUMDQ010000083.1:0-1854 GCA_032121715.1 Flavobacterium sp. | reverse complement strand
AAAGAACAGATGCAGTTATTGTTTCGAATTATGAAATTGCGACACATTACGGAAATAAAGGATTTCAATTTCATCCTATGAATCTGGGTGGAAGTTGGGATTTCGAATTCGGTAATGTGAAATATGTGAACGCGATTCATACTTCTTCTTTTCCTGATGGAAGTTATGGAGGACAACCTGGCGGATTTGTAATTGAAGGAGAACATAAAAATATTTACATCGCTGGTGATACCGCTTTGTCGATGGATATGAAATTGATTCCATTACGAACTAAACTAGACTTAGCTATTTTACCTATCGGAAGTAATTTTACTATGGATGTTGAGGATGCGATTATTGCGTCTGATTTTGTAGAATGCGATAAAGTTTTGGGTTATCATTATGATACTTTCGGTTATATTGAAATCAACCATGAAGAAGCCAAACGTAAATTCTTCGCAAAAGGAAAAGATTTGATGCTATTAGAAATCGGTCAAAGCATTGATTTATAAACTTTGGTATAAAAATTGCTTAACAAAAGAAAATTTATTTAATGAAAAAAATACTTGCCCTACTATTATTTACAACTTTAACCTTCGCACAAAAAGATGGTTTTTGGGATAAAGAACGTGCTTTTACCAAAGAGATTAAATTATCATCGGGTAACCGAACTTTAGTCAAAATTGATGATTTACCGGAAGGAGCATCAGAATTTGTTTTTCGAATTTTATTAATTGACGAAAACGGAAAAATTACTACAAGTTTGGCTTCGATTTTAAAAGCGATTCCAGATCCAACAGGAATTAGTCAAGGAACAGCTGGTGCGATTACTTTAACGAATTCGCTTTCTGGAGATGATACGTGTTTGTATGGAATTTACACTTCTGAAAAGGCTGGAAATCAGTTTTTAAAAGATGGGAAATTAGAAACGGCTTGTTATTTTATTAAAGAAGCAGTAAATAAAGACAGTAAAGTTATTTCTATAAAAAACACAAAATGTTTTGAAAACGCACCAAATATTTGGTTTGCTTTTGAAAATAAAAACTGGGTAATGAGTACCAAAATTGTTTTGGAAGTCGTTTCTTGGGTCGACTATAATGCAAGTCGAGGTTGGAATGTGAACACTAAAAAAGAACTTTTAGCAGAAGCAGAAAAATTAGCGACAGTTAAAATGGTGGCAAATAAGAGTAATTACTTAGCTACATTTTTAAAAGTATTTGCAGCCAAATATAAGTATAGTGAATACAAACAATTGTTAACCATTGAGAAGACAAATGTTATGCAAACAATTGCCACAGAAAGTTTAACTCAATCTGGTGAATTACAAAACTATTTAGATAAAATTAGAAGTTCATCTTTTGATTTGTTTAAAAGAGGAAAATCTGATGAAGCTATTGCTTTGATTCAAAAGGAAATTATTGAGAAAAAATATGCAAAAGATAATGATTATAGTGCTTTAGGTGATATTTATTTGTTCAATAAGCAATTTGTAAAAGCGGAAGAACAATATAAAAAAGCCATTGATAAAAACTCTTCGGAATTACAATACCAATTAAAATTAGCGCATGTTTATTTGTTTTCTAATAAAGTTGGCGAATCAAGAGATATTCATAAATTGTATAAAGACAATAATATTTCAGCAAATAAAAGTTGGAAGGATCAGGCTAAATTCGATTTTGAAGATTTCGAAAAAAGAGGTTTTCCAACTGATAATTTTAAAAAGATTTTAAGAATTCTTGAATAATTTTCAATAATTGGCACATTGAAAATTGACATATTGTCTAATTAATAATATGAAAGCAACCTACAAAAAACACATCCTCAACTTTAAACGTCCAAGTGGCACTTCTCGTGGTGTAATGACGGAAAAAGAAA
>JAUMDQ010000082.1:0-10248 GCA_032121715.1 Flavobacterium sp. | reverse complement strand
TTAAATAACTTATCTGCTTCTTCTTTACTATCTGTATTGATAGACACTGAAAAATTATTTCCAAAAGTAACTTCTCCGCTAAAAGAAGTACTATCACTTCCCATTAAGATAGTCTCAGTACTTATTGGTAAACTAACGTGCATAATTCTATTTCCTTCTTCTTCGCTTGGAGGTGGACAGTTTTCGTCTGCAGGCATATCTTTAAATTTACCAATGTAAGTGAATTCTCCACCAAATACCGATTTATAAAAATTAAATGCTTCTTCTGTGTTACCATTAAAGGTAAGATAACTGTTTACTGTTGCCATAATTTATTGTTTTACTTTACTTCAAATTTAAAAATATATAATTTTTTATATTCTTTTTTTTCAGGATTTAAACCACTTTTGTTTTGCATTTTTGACATCATTTCAGTCATTAGTTTTGTATAATCTTCCATTGGATTGGCTGATGCTACTACTGAATTATCTCTAATTTCATAAATACTTCCTAAAATTAAATTACTATTTGTTGTTATTATATTTGCCTTATTTTTAGCTTTTGCGAATATTTTTTTGTACAATAAATCGTCATACTTTGTGCCGTCTTCATAGATTGTTTTAAGAATATTAGTTTCAACTTTATCTATTGATTTTATATCTGTTTCCAATTTTTTTAATTCTCCTACAGAAGAAATATTTACAATAAATCCTTGATTATCATTTTTTAAAGAAATTCCCATGAAACTATCACCAGAATTTCCACTTGAAAACTTATAATTTTTAGATTTTAAAAGTTTTTCAATTTCTGCAACTTTATTTTTTTTAAATGAATCAGCTTTTAATTCACTTGAATCTTCATCTTCATTATAGATTCCTCCATAAGGAGATTCTTCTTTAATAGAAATGGCAACTTCAAAAGAAATAGGTTTTAATAAAATGGTGTCGTTTACTTCGATTTCAATAAATTTATTTTGTGAATAAATAGATAACGATGTTAATAATGTAAGTAGGAAAAGTAGTTTTTTCATAAGTTTTGTTTTCAATTGTTTTTCTTGTAAATATAAAAAAAAACTGCTAAGATGTCTTAGCAGTTTTTAAAATAATATTTTTGAAATATTAGTGTTTTTTTCCGTGTCCTTTTCCATTACCATGACCTTTATCATGACCTTTACCATTTCCATGATTGTTGCCATGTTTATATCCATGCCCGTTATCGTTTCCACGTTTTTCTTTAACGTAAATGACTTCATGTCTAGGCTGGTAAACTTTTACTTTTTTATATTTTACACGATGATTAGCATTATAATAATAGGGATATCCACCATAATAATCTAATTGAACTTGTGTGGTTCTTCCTAAATTGATGCTAAGAAATGGAGCAGGAATAGCCAAACTTACCGACCAATTTCCATTATTTAAATATAAATAATTATGGGTTTGAATATCATAATAAAAATTATGCTGTGGAAAATAAATATGTCTGGTTTTTGCTCTATAGCCATGAGCAGGAGCCCATTTTGGAGGCTGCGCAAATGAAGTTTCTGGCAAAATAAATGTTGCTAACAATGCAATTATTACAACTATTCTTAAGATTCTAGATTTCAATGTTAGGGTTTTCATAGTTTTTCTATTTAGAATTAATAATTGTAAATTTAAATCATTTGCTGTTGTTTTATTTTATATAATATTGTTAGAATCTTATATAATTATCATATCCAAAAATTGTCCAAAAAAAATCCGCCCCAAAAAAATCGGGACAGATTGAAATTTTAGTGATAAAAATTATTTGTTTTTACCATTACCTTGGCCTTTTCCATTACCATTGGCTTTTACTTTTATGTGAGCATTACCGTTACCGTGGTTATTATTGTGATTCTTATGACCATTAATTACCACAACTTTTTTAGATTTTATTTTATTTACTTTAACCGCTTTATATTTTACACGATGGTTAGAATTGAAATAATATGGATATGCACCATAATAATCTAATTGAACTTGCGAAGTGTTACCTAAATTAATTCTTAAAAAAGGTGCAGGAACTGCTACACTAACCGTCCATCTACCATTGTTTTGATAGAAATATGATTTCTGTTGTATATCATAATAAAAATTATGCTCAGGAAAATAAATATGTCTGGTTTTTGCTCTATATCCATGAGCTGGAGCCCATTTTGGAGGTTGAGCAAATGTTGATTCAGGTAATATAAATGTTACTAATAATGCAATTATTGCAACTATTCTTAATGTTCTAAATTTAGATGTTAGAGTTTTCATAATATTATAGGTTTATAATTAGTAAAGTAAATTTAGATATTTTATTGTTGTTTTAATTTATATAATTTTAATATAATCTTATATAATTATTTTTTCAATTTCTCTTTTTCTAGTTTTTTAAAATAGCCTTTAAATAAGAAATTGTGTTTTAAAGCTTCTAAATCCTCATTAAGTTTTATACTCGCCTTATTAATATTGTTCATGGTAGAATCTATTTTTTGAACTAATTCTGGATTATTTGATAAATAATTTAAAGCGCCTTTTCCGTCTTTTATGTTAACAACTGTAGCGTTTAAATTTGTTACAACTTTATCAATTTCTACACTTGATTTTTCTAAATTCGTAATAATTGTTTTCATTTTAAGTGCTACATTTTTATCATTTAAAACACCAATTACATTATCTTTTTGATTCAATGAAAGAATCATTTTATTCAAATTAGCAACCGATTCCGCAGTTCCACGTGTAGTTTCTTTTAAATTATAAATAGTTTCTTTTAAGTCTTTTGACATTAGACTGTCTTTTAACAATATTCCAATAGTTCCTTTTCCTTCATTAATCTCATTTGTAATTTTTAATAAATCGGAGGTTAAAAGAGCCGCGTTTTTATTCGTTACATCTAATGTTTTTAGCATTTCATCTGTACTTGATTTACCATATGATTGTAAAACATCGCCTTCAACAACTGGTTGTGCATTTCCTTTTCCTGGAAAAATGTTAACAATCATATTACCAACTAATCCATCAGAGCCTATGGTAGCTATGGCATCTTTTTTAATATGGACAAGCATTTTCTCCTGAATAGACATTGATACATTTATTGTTGTATCGTTAATCATTTCAATAGCTTTTACGGTTCCAATATCAATTCCGGAATATCTAACGTTATTTCCAACTTGCAAGCCATTAATGTTTGTAAAAACAGCTTTTAAACTAGAAGTATTATCAAATAAATTTTGCTTATTTCCAACAAAATAAATTCCGGAAAAAAAAAGAACTGATCCTATAAGTACAAATAAGCCTAAACGTGTTTTTTGAGCATCTGTTTTTTCCATAATTTTTTATTTAAAAAAGGCTTGAACTTTTGGGTCGTTTGATGTACTCAATTTCTCAAAAGTTCCTTCTATATAATTTATTCCATCAATTAATAAAATCATTCTATTGGCAATGGCTTTTGCACAATCTACATCGTGTGTTATTATGATTGATGAAGTGTTGTATTTTTCTTGAATAGACTTCATCAAAAGTATAATTTCTTTTGAAGTAATTGGGTCCAAACCTGTTGTAGGTTCGTCATATAGAATTATTTTTGGTTTTAAAATTAAGGTTCTTGCTAAGGCAATTCTTCGTTTCATTCCACCTGAAAGTTCGTTAGGCATCAGGTCAATGGCACTAACTAAACCAACGCTTTCTAAAGCTTCCATTACTAGGGGAGTGGTGTCTTTAATTTTACCGAATTTTTTTGTATGTCTTCTTAGAGGGAATTCCAAATTTTCTCTAACTGACATAGAATCATACAAAGCACTTCCTTGAAAAAGGAAACCAATTTCGGTTCGAAGTTCGTCAATTACTTCGCGTTCTAATGTGTTTATTTCTTTATTCATTACCAAAATAGAACCACTATCAGGAGCTTCTAATCCAATCAAACATTTGATCATTACGGATTTTCCAGAACCTGATTTTCCCATTACCACCAGATTTTCTCCTTCATTTAAAACCAAATTAAAACCATCCAAAACTTTATTGGTTCCAAAAGCTTTATGCAAATCTTTTATTACGATGATAGGACTTTTTTGTGTATTGATTTCCATGGCTTACATTTTATAAAAAATATTGGTTACAAAAACGGCAATAAAATCAATAATAAATAGGAGCATAGACGTGTAAACTACCGCTGCATTAGCTGCTTTTCCTACGCCAGCCGTACCTTTTTTACAATTATATCCCTTGTAGCAACCTATTAATCCAATGGCAAATCCAAAGAAAAAAGTTTTAATGGTTGCAGGAATAATATCGCTATATTCTAAAATATTAAATACTTGATTAAAATAGAGTTGAAACGAAACGTTATCTTTTATATTTTCAACAAGATACGAACCATAAATGGCTAGCACATCTCCAAAAATAACTAAAAGCGGTAACATTAGAGTTGTAGCAAGTATGCGAGTGATGACTAAATATTTAAAAGGATTGGTACCGGAAACTTCCATAGCGTCAATTTGTTCGGTAACTCTCATGGAACCTAATTCGGCACCAATCCCAGAACCGATTCTTCCAGCACAAATTAAAGCGGTGATTATAGGTCCAATTTCTCTAATAATTGAAACACTTACCATAGAAGCCATCCACGAAACGGCACCAAATTCTTGCAAAGTGGGTCTTGATTGTAAGGTAAAAACCAAACCTATAATAAAACCAGTTACTCCAACTAAAAAGAGAGAACGATTCCCAATGTAATAACATTGTCTTAAAAATTCTTTGAACTCATAGGGAGAAAACAAAAATTCTTTAAAAAACCGACCAGCAAAATAAGATATTTCACCAACTTCTTTTAAGAAAGATTTTATCACTTCAATTATGTTTGTAAAATACTTGTTCATAATTTTTTTAAATGATAACTTAATTGTAAGTCTCTCAAATATAGTGATTTTTGATAAAAAATGTAACTTTTTACCAGATTATTTGTATAAAAAAACCGTCAAGTTTTGCAACAAGACGGTTTTGGAATTTATATATTATTTCGTATTTCTAAAATCGTAATTCTTAAATATGAATCACTTCATCATAAGCAGCAGCTACAGCTTCCATAACCGCTTCACTCATAGTTGGGTGAGGGTGAACTGCTTTTAAAATTTCATGACCTGTAGTTTCTAATTTTCTAGCTACAACTGCTTCAGCAATCATATCTGTAACTCCAGCACCAATCATATGGCAACCTAACCATTCACCGTATTTTGCATCGAAAATTACTTTTACGAATCCGTCTGTAGTTCCAGCAGCAGTTGCTTTTCCTGAAGCTGAGAATGGGAATTTACCCACTTTAATGTCGTAACCTTTTTCTCTAGCTGCTTTTTCAGTTAAACCAACAGAAGCAATTTCTGGAGTTGCATAAGTACAACCTGGGATGTTTCCGTAATCTAATGGTTCCACATGTAAACCAGCAATTTTTTCTACACATAAAATTCCTTCAGCAGAAGCCACGTGAGCTAAAGCTTGCCCTGGAGTAATATCTCCAATTGCATAATATCCTGGAACATTAGTTTGGTAGAAATCGTTAACTAAGATTTTATCTCTATCTGTTGCAATTCCAACTTCTTCTAAACCAATATTTTCAATGTTAGTTTTAATTCCAACGGCTGAAAGTAAAATTTCAGCTTCTAAAGTTTCTTCTCCTTTTGCTGTTTTTACAGTAGCTTTTACACCATTTCCTGTAGTATCAATTTTCTCTACAGAAGAATTAGTCATAATTTTCACACCAGCTTTTTTCATTGAACGCTCCATTTGTTTAGAAATGTCTTCGTCTTCAACTGGTACAATGTTTGGCATAAATTCTACAATCGTAACATCAGTTCCCATTGAGTTATAGAAATGAGCAAATTCCACCCCAATTGCTCCAGAACCTACAATAATCATAGATTTTGGTTGTGTTGGTAATGTCATGGCTTGTCTGTATCCAATTACTTTTACACCATCTTGTGGTAAGTTTGGTAACTCACGAGAACGAGCTCCAGTAGCAATAATAATGTTATCAGCTGAATATTCAGTAACTTTTCCGTCAGCGGCAGTCACGTCAATTTTTTTACCGGGTTTTACTTTTCCAAAACCATCGATAACATCAATTTTATTTTTTTTCATTAAGAATTGAACACCTTTGCTCATTCCACCAGCCACATTACGTGAACGGGCAACAACTGCGTTAAAATCTTTATCTACATTATCTACTTTTAATCCGTAGTCTGCTGCATGTTTTAAATAATCGAAAACTTGAGCTGATTTAAGTAATGCTTTTGTTGGAATACAACCCCAATTTAAACAAACTCCACCTAAATTTTCTTTTTCAATAACGGCAACTTTAAACCCTAATTGTGAGGCTCTAATTGCTGTAACATATCCACCAGGACCACTTCCTAAAACTATAATATCGTATTTCATTTTTTTGTGTTTATTTAATTATTGTAAAAAATGCAGTCGCTAACGCTCGTGTCATAATTGTGTGTTTCTCTTATTTTTTCTGAATGCGAAATTAATAAATATTTATTTATTTTTACGATACAACTTCGGGTTTTTCGAATTGTGCTTCGTATAATTTTTTATAGTAACCGTTTTCAATTTTTAATAATTGTTTGTGTTTGCCTTTTTCGACAATTAAACCTTTGTCCATCACAATAATAGTATCCGCATTTACAATGGTTGCCAAACGATGGGCAATGATAATTGAAGTTCTTCCTTCAGTTAATGTTTTGGTTGCTTTTTGAATTAATTCTTCCGAATGGGAATCTATAGAAGAAGTCGCTTCATCTAAAATTAAAATACTTGGGTTGCTAATATATGCACGTAAAAAAGCAATTAATTGGCGTTGTCCAGAGGATAACATCACACCTCGTTCTTTCACATCATAATCGTATCCGTTTGGTAACGACATTAAGAAATCGTGAATTCCGATTTTCTTCGCAGCATTGTAAACGTCTTCACGCTTAATATTTTCATCGAAAAGGGTAATGTTATTGTAAATAGAATCAGCAAATAAGAAAACATCTTGTAAAACCATGGCGATTTCTTTTCGTAAGGTTTCTAGAGTGTAATCGTTAATATTGATGTTATCAATTAAAATTTCACCCGAATCAATTTCGTAAAAACGATTTAATAAATTAATGATAGTAGATTTTCCAGCGCCAGTAGCACCAACAATAGCAACTGTTTCTGCTTCTTTGACTTCTAAATTTATACCTTTTAATATTTCTTCTTTTTTCAGATAACTAAATCGAACTTCTTCCAATTTAATATTTCCGTGTAATTTTTCTGCATGAATCGTTCCATCATTTTGAACTTCTACATCCGATTCTAAAATTTCAAAAACTCTATCGGCTGCCACAATTCCCATTTGCATCACGTTGAATTTATCCGCAATTTGACGCAATGGATTGTACAACATGGAAATGTACATATTGAACGAAATTAGTTGTCCAACACTAGTTTCTGTATCGCCATTAATGATAAATAAAGCACCGAAATAGACCACTAAACCTAAAGTAATGCTTGAAATAATATCGGCAATAGGGAAGAAGATGCTGTTATATAATATATTTTTCAACCAAGCTTTATTGTGTTTGTGGTTGATTTCTTTAAATTTTTCTAATTCAATTTGTTCACGATTAAATAGTTGAACGATTTTCATTCCAGTTAATCGTTCTTGAATAAAGGTGTTTAAATTCGCCACTTCATTACGTACTTCGTTAAAAGCCACTTTCATTTTTTTATTAAAAATGTTTGTCGCGATTAAAATGACTGGCATAATTAATAGAACAATAGCAGTAATTTTCCAGTTGATAATCAGCATAAAAGCCAAAACAATTATCATTTTCAGAAAATCACTGACAATCATAAATAAACCTTGACTGAAAATACTCGCAATGTTTTCCATATCAGAGACACAACGGGTAATTAGTTTTCCAACAGGTTCATTGTCAAAATATTTGGTTTTGAAACTGGCTAAATGTGCGAAAAGTTTTTCTCTAATGACTTTAACAATATCTTGTCCTAGCCAACTTGAAATATATACGAAGAAATATTGAGCAACAACCTCTAAAATCAGTATAAAAAGCATTAATGCCACCAATATTTTTATATTGTACGCATTATTGCCATCTTCAAGTATAAAACGCATTATATTCAGAAAGTAATCCTGAATTACATTCGTTTCTTTACTAGCATTAACAAAGTATTTATCGATAGTAATGTTTAAAACCAAAGGTCTTAAAGCGGCAACAATAGCCAAAAAAATAGCCCAAAAAGCAACGCTAACTAGTTTGCTTTTAAATGGCTTGGCATATTGTAATACTTTTTTAAAAGAGGATGATTTTAAAACGCTCATTTGGCTTATATAATTTTTAAAAGGCTAAAGATAAGGATATTTTACTTTTGTTAGATATAATCCGTGTGCTGGAACTGAAAATCCGGCTTTGTTTCTACTTTTACTTTCGATGATGTCTCTAAAATCAGATAATGATGTTTTGTGAATACCAACATTTATTAGTGTTCCAACGATTGCTCGAACCATATTTCTCAAAAATCTATCGGCTGTAATGGTAAAAATAATTTGATTTCCTTTTTGTTGCCAATGTGCTTCTGTAATCTTACAATTGAAGGTTTTTACATCGGTATGAATTTTAGAAAAGCATTCAAAATCAATATATTCGAAGAGTATTTTACTGGCTTCATTCATCAAGTTTAAATCTAACTTATGATGCACTTTCCAACTTCCGTCTGAATTAAAAACGTCTTTAAAGGTATTGATATGATATTCGTAAGTTCTACTCGTTGCATCAAATCGAGCATGAGCATCAGGTTTGACTTCAATAATATTGAAAATCGCAATATCTTTAGGCAAAAATGAATTTAATTTTTGAATGGTTTTTGGAATATCAAATTCTATTTCTGTATCAAAGTGCGCGAACATTTGTTTAGCGTGTACACCAGAATCGGTTCTGCCAGCGCCAACAATTTCAATCTTTTCTCGAAGTAATAAAGATAATGATTTATCTAAAGTTTCCTGAATTGAAATCGCATTCGGTTGCACTTGAAACCCAAAATATTCTTTTCCGTTATAGGCAAATTCGATGAAGTATCTCAATTCGTTTAATTTAGTTCGACAAAAATAATGTTTTTCAAGTTCAAGAACAAGTTCAAAAATCAATAACAAGTTCAAAAAGTAATTTCTTTTTTTCAACACAGATTGCAGAAATTTTAATAATCTATATAATTTCTTCAATCTGTATTGAAAAGTTAAATATCATTCTTGTCTTAGTTTCTTAGTGGTAAAACTTTTTTACAACTTTTTACTTTTACCTTTTTACTTGGCTCTTATAAATCTTACTTTTGCGATATGAAAAAAATACTCTTACTTTCTGATACGCACAGTCATATTGACGAAACTATTTTAAAATACGTAAAATTAGCGGATGAAGTTTGGCATGCTGGTGATATTGGCGATTTAAAAGTTACAGATACGATACAAAAATTAAAACCTTTACGTGCTGTTTTTGGAAACATCGACAATCACGAAGCACGTTTAGAATTCCCTTTAAACAATCGTTTTTTTTGTGAAGGTGTGGAAGTTTTGATTACACATATTGGCGGTTATCCTGGAAAATATAGTCCAGCCATCAGAGAAGAAATTACTAAAAATCCACCAAAATTATTTATTTGTGGACATTCGCATATTTTAAAAGTGATGTTCGATAAAAAACTGAACTGTTTACACATGAACCCTGGTGCAGCTGGAATTTCGGGCTTTCATCAAAAAAGAACAATGTTGCGATTTGAAATTGATGGCGATAAAATTCAGAGTTTAGAAATTATTGAAATAGGAGATAAGTAGGCTTGAAAGAGCCAAGTAAAAAGTCAAAAGAAAAAGAATCAAGTAAAAACACAATATATTTCCATTTCAAAAATCTTTGTGTCTTTGAGTCTTCGTGGCAGATATAAAAACGAAAATCCGCTTAGTTTTCACTAAACGGATTTTCTACGCACTAATAAGCTAAGATGATAGGTTTATCGTATTCTGTCCACAGATTTTACGAGATCTTCGTCCTTTTTAATTGCCTTGTTTGCCAAAGCAAGAAAAACGATAGAAAAAATTGGTAGGAAAATCCCAATACCTTTCTCAGAATCAGCTGATTCTCCAGGTAGATTTAGTGAATGATATACTAATAATCCTATAATAATAAAGTTTAATATCATATTCAGTCTGTTTATCACAAACTGGTTTTGT
>JAUMDQ010000081.1:0-7263 GCA_032121715.1 Flavobacterium sp. | reverse complement strand
AAATATTTGCAATTCTTTATGACGTAATCGCAAAAAAACCTGGATAAGAGATTAAAACTTCTTCTTTTGATTTGGCCGCTGGATCAAAATTTATGATGGTTTCTAAATCGTTAATCAGAACAAAATGAATTTGCTCTAGACTATCGAAAAAATAATTTGAATTCACTAAAACTTGATTCGTATCATCCGTAACTTTTGCTAAAATGTCTTGCAACTTTAACTGAATCAACTTTTCTTTATTCTGAAAAAACCTGTAATTAGAATATTCCTGACTGATATCAAACAGCCAATTAATCAACTCATCCACCCATTTCTCTACTTGTTTTTTATTGATTGGGCTTTTGGCTCTTTCCTGATTTCTGATGTAAATTGAATAAGACATATTATAAAAACATTAAGGCGCCAACCGTGTTATTACTCGTTTCATCAATTAGAATCGCATTTCCTGATTTCGGATTTTTATCAAACGCATCATAAAATAAAGGCTGATTCGTTCGCAAACTAATTTGAGCGATATCATTTAGTTTTATTTCTGATTCGTTGGTAAATTCCCAATCGTTGATATTCCATTTTTGGTTGACTTCTTGAATTTTCACGCGAACATTTTTAAATCGGTGTTGCAACAAATAGGTTTTTCCTACTTGTAACGGCGTATTGTCTAACCAAGAAATCCAAGAATTAATTTGAGTGGATTCTGTTGGTAATTCATGGTATAAAACGACAGAATCACCACGGCTAATATCAATGTTGTTTTCAAAATGCAATACAATATTATCGCCAGCTTTCGCTACTTGAATGCTTTCTAAATTCTTTTCAATTTTTACAATTTTAGTTGCCATATTCGCTGGTAAAATAATTACTGTATCGCCAACTTTATAATTTCCACTTAAAACCAAGCCAGCGTAACCGCGATAATCGTGATAGGCTTCCTCTTTTGGACGAATTACCCATTGCACTTGAAATCGAGAAGCCAAATCTTCGGTAGTTTCTGTTTCGATTGATTCCAAAGTTTCTAACAAAGCTTTTCCTTCGTACCAATCTGTGTTTTCAGATTTTATCACAATATTATCCCCAACCAAAGCACTTACTGGTATGTAATGAATTTCATTGAAATTTAATTCGGACTTAATACTTTCGAAATCAGATTGAATTTGATTGAAAATGGTTTCAGAATAATTCAGTAAATCGATTTTATTTATGGCGATAATTGCTTTTTTAATTCCCATCAACGAACCAATACTCGCGTGACGTTTTGTTTGTTCCGTAATTCCTTTTCGAGCATCGACTAAAATGATAATCAAGTCGGAATTAGAAGCACCTGTAATCATGTTTCTCGTGTATTGTTCGTGTCCTGGTGCATCGGCGATGATGAATTTTCTTTTCTTAGTCGAAAAATATTTATAGGCTACATCAATTGTAATTCCTTGTTCGCGTTCTGCTCGAAGTCCGTCTGTAATTAGAGATAAATCGATATCTACACCTTCTTGTTTCGTTTGTTTCTTCAAAACGCCCAATTGATCGGTGTGAATACTATCGGAATCATATAAAAGTCGACCTATTAAAGTGCTTTTACCGTCATCTACATTTCCTGCTGTTATAAATCGTAATGTGTTCATTGTTTTATTTTTATTTTAGAAATACCCTTGTTTTTTTCTGTCTTCCATGGCTGCTTCGGATAATTGATCATCTAGTCGCGTTTGTCCTCTTTCGCTGACTCTAGTTTGAATGATATCATCAATTATATCTTGAATTGTTGCCGCTTCGGAAGGAACTGCTGCTGTACATGTCATGTCGCCAACCGTTCTGTATCGTATTTTCTCCATCACAACCGTATCATTTTCTAAAGGCTGGATGAATTTTGAAGTCGCCACCAATTTATCTTGATGCACAATACATTCCCTTTCGTGAGCAAAATACAAACTCGGTAATTCGATGTTATATTTCTGAATATAGTTCCACACGTCTAATTCTGTCCAATTGCTAATTGGAAAAACTCGAACATTATGACCTTTTTTCACTTTTCCGTTTAAAATATCCCATAATTCTGGGCGTTGTAATTTTGGATCCCATTGTCCGAAATCATCTCGAACTGAAAATATGCGTTCTTTTGCTCTGGCCTTTTCTTCATCGCGTCGAGCACCACCAATGCATGCATCAAATTCATTTTCTTCAATCGCATCTAAAAGCGCATAGGTTTGCAAAGCATTTCGAGAAGGAAAGCGACCCGCAGTTTCTTTTAAGTTGTATTTTTTGATGCTGTCTTCTACTGAAGCAACAATTAGTTTTTCACCAATTTGATTCGCCAAATAATCTCTGAATTCAATGGCTTCTGGAAAATTATGACCGGTATCAATATGAACTAATGGAAAAGGAAATTTCCCTGGACGAAAGGCTTTTAAGGCTAGATGCACTAAAACGATAGAATCTTTTCCACCAGAGAAAAGCAAAGCAGGTTTTTCAAATTGTGCGGCAGTTTCACGAAGAATATAAATGGCTTCGTTTTCTAATTGTTCTAGATAGTTATGTTTTTGACTCATTTTGTTCTGTTTTTTATTTTATTTTGATTGAATTATTTATGTAATCCACATTCTTTTTTGGATTGATCTTCCCACCACCAACGACCTGCTCTGAAATCGTCACCCGTATTTATCGCTCTTGTACATGGTGCGCAGCCTATGCTGACAAATCCTTCATAGTGTAAAAGATTATATGGAACTGCGTTTTGTTTTAAATATTCCACTACTTCATCTGTTGTCCAGTTTAATAAAGGATTGAATTTGTATAATTGTTTTTCTTCGTCCCATTCGATTTCTTTTACTGAATTTCGATTATTCGATTGTTCCGCTCGTAAACCTGTAATCCAAACTTTTGTTCCAACTAAAGCTCGGTTTAAAGGTTCAACTTTTCGAATGAAACAGCATTCTTTTCTTAAATCTACTGAATTATAAAAAGCGTTAATTCCGTTTTCATTAATATACTTTTCAATGGTATTTGAATTCGGATAGAAAGCTTTAATCTTCGTATTGTATTGCAATTGTGTTTTATCCCAAACGGAATAGGTTTCTGGAAAAAGTCGGCCTGTATCTAATGTAAACGCTTCAATATTTTTAATGTTTTGCGAAAAAATAGCGTGAGAAATCACTTGATCTTCGATTCCGAAACTGGTTGAAAAAACTATTTTTCCTTGAATTGTTTTAGCGATTTGTTTTAGTTTTTCTTCCAACGTTTTACTTTCTGCGACTATTTTTAATAACTCTTCTTTCATTTTTGATTTTGGTTTAAATAAAAAAAGCTCCTTCAAATTGAAGGAGCTCATACTAGTATTTTGATATATACAAATACAGTGTTACGGCTCCTCATTGAGAAAGCACGCACAACAAATTGAAGTTGAAACTGTATATTTTATGGATTTTGAAATCATTTTATTTTTATAATTATTTAAGTATTAGATATAAAAAAAGCCTCTGCGAATACAGAGGCTTTTAGCTATTTTAAAAATTTAAAATTAGGCAATAGTCATCTCTGTGGAAATTTTCCCCATACAACAACACATATTGCAAACTGTAAATATCATTTTCTTATTATTTGTGAGGCAAAGATAGATTAATTTTCTTTTAAACCAATTTTTATAGATTAATTTTCTAAATTTTGTTATTATTTTTTAATTTGAACGAATATTAGTTTTAAATAAATCAATTTAATAGATTATTTTTCTTTTTAACTATTCGTTTCTAATTTTTAAATTATCCCAACACTAATTGAAATGCTTTTATAATATCTTCAATAGGTTCTACACCAACAGAAATTCTCAATAAATTTGAATCTATTCCTAATTCTTGTAATTTTCGCAAACCTTTTTCCGACTTCAAATACTCATAATGCGCTAGATATACGTATGGCATCGCTAGCGTAAATTCCGTTCCTAAACTTGGGCCTTTTGCTACTTGTAATTTATCGTAATAAAAGGCCAAATCTTTATCAAAAACCACAGACAATAATCCCGGAACAAGTTTTCCTTTTTGTATTTTAGAGAAATTCTCCACGCTATCTTCATGAAAAACACTTTTAATTTCAACAACTTTTGATTGTGTTTTTAAATAATCATGAAGCAAAATAGTGTTTTCAGAAATTCTATTTACACGATTTTCGTACTCTAAAATTTCATAGCCTAATCTTTTAACTTCACCTTCAAAAGGCGGAATCACATTTTCAGAAACCAATGAAACTAAAGATGTATCTGTTACCACAATTGCTCCGAAAAGTACATCGGCATTTCCACAAGCGAATTTGGTTAAACTTTCTACAGCAAAATCGCAAAACGGCAAAACATCTACACAAAATGGAGTTCCTAATGTATTATCGACAATTAATTTGATTGAAAAACGCGAACATAATTCATACAATTTAGGCAAATCTACACATTGCAAAAGCGGATTACTTACTACTTCTGTAATAAGCACTGCAACGTTTTTATGATTTTCATTCAGCCAATTTTCCAATTGAACTAAATCGAAAACATTGATTTGAACATGAGAATTCTCTTTTCTTTCAATGATTTCCATAGTATCAACATACAACCAACCCAATTGTATAATTTTAGTTTTTCCGAATTCTCTTTGGATAGAAACCAATGTTTCAGTTGCTGCAAATAATGCATTCATTCCGCAATTTGACAAAATAATTTTCTCTGAAGAAGTTCCGTAAGCTTTACTCAATGTGTTTTTAATATTAGAAATCGCTTGCTCTTCTGAAACAGTTGCTTCTTCAAATATCGAATCAATTAAATTCAATTCATATAAAGTCGCTTCCGCTTTTCTTGAACTGATAATTAATCCAGTATTTCGAATAAAATCTTCATATTTCTTAGTATTTTCATCATTGGAATCCAAAATTAAAAACACATTTTCATATTCATCTTCAATATATTCGAAAAGCACATTAAAGACTTTTTCAATATAATTTCTTGCTTGAATGGATGTTATTGGAATCAGTTTCTTTTCATCAGAAACCTGAAATTTTTCTTTGATGTATTGCGTCAATTGTTTTACAAACTGATTTTGAAAAAAGCGCGGATAGCCCGATTTCATTTTATCAAACACTTGTAATTCTCCTTCTTCATAATCAATTACATTTTGAATTTCAGGCAAACTTACCGAAACCGCATGTGGATTTTCAAACGGAATCGTTTCTCCGCAAGGAATTTCACAAAAATATTCACTCAATATTACACTCATATTATACACATTTACTCGTTTCTATTTTTAATGCTTGTTGAATATCTGCAATTAAATCATCTATATTTTCCAATCCGACCGAAATTCTGACCGTTGCGTGCGTTAATCCAATTTTTTTCAAATCTTCTTCCGAATATGTGGCGTGACTCATTTTTGAAGGAATTTCTAAACGTGAATCCGATGTTCCAAAAGACACTTTTTCTCCGAATAATTTCGTATTCTGAATTAATTGTTCTGCTTTTTCTGCCGATTTTAATGTTATTGTTAAAACAGAAGGAATAATTTTCATTTGACTTTTTGCCAATTCATATTGTGGATGCGAAGGTAATCCAGGAAATTTTACATCAATAACATCAGGAACAGTATTCAAAAATTCCGAAAGCTGAATCGCACTATGCTCCTGTGTTTTCATTCTATAAACTAATGTTGGCAAGCCTAACGAGACTAAAAACACATCAAATGGACTTTGCGCTCTTCCGTGTGCATTTGAAAAATAATTTATTCGTTCTGCCCAATGTTCCGTTTTTGCCACGATTGCTCCAGCCACTACACTTCCATGCCCAGAAATAAATTTTGTAGCTGAAAATAATGAGAAATCCGCACCTAAATCTAAAGGTTTTTGCGAGGCAAATGTTGCCATGCTGTTGTCTACCGCAAATAAAGTAATGTATTTTTTACTTAAGTCGGCAACTGATTTTAAATCGACAATTTTCAAACTTGGATTGGTAGGAGATTCGCATAAAATTAATTTAACTTCGTTTTGTTGCAAAGCAATTTCCACTTCAGATAAATCTGTAAAATCCGCATAACAAGTTTTTACATCGTATTTTTCTAATAAAATATTTAATAATCTGTAAGTTCCACCATAGCAATCCCTTTCTACTAAAATGGTGTCACCCGATTTTAAAACCGTATCGAATAACAAAGCCAAAGCCGAAACACCGGTGTTTGTACAAACACAACCTGCGCCGTTTTCTGCCAAAGCAAAAATGTCTTCTAAAGCATTTCGAGTTGGATTATCAGTTCTGGAATAATCGTAGTTTTTATTGTTAGGAAATTGTCGTTTTTGATCGAAAGTAGCCGTGTTATAAATTGGCAAATGTGTAGCTCCGTAGGAATCTACTAAATTGGAATGTTGTGCTATATTCGCTAATAATGTTTCAAGTTGCATGTTATATATATTTTACGTTTAGACAAAAAAAAACCTCTACAAAAGCAGAGGTCTATTTATTTTATTATTTTAGATTTAACAAATAGAATACCCTGCGGAAAATTTCCACATCATCATTTGCATCATCATTTTATTATTTACTACTTGCATGTTGCTGTTTTTTAACGAGGCAAAATTAGAATAATTTTCTAATAAAATAAATATTTTAGTTAAATTATCTAAATTTTACTATTTAATAATTATTTTTTAGATTTTTTATCTATATAATTAAAATTTAAGCATGTGATTTTTTGCTTAAAAGCCAAAAAAAGGTCTTTGAAATTTAACTAAAAAATAAAAAAACAAAATAATGATTTGTATTTCAAATTGATTTTATAACTTTGCCCCAGAATTAAAAGAGGAAAAATTTGAACTGATTGCAACCTCTTGATACTGAAATTATTTCGGTATTGAAAAAAATGCTAAAGCAGAAACCCTCCTTTAGTATTTCCCTGCAATTTTTTCGTTTATTATTTATATAATTTATTTTTATAATTATGGCATATTTATTTACGTCGGAATCTGTGAGTGAAGGACATCCAGATAAAATTGCAGATCAAATTAGTGACGCATTAATTGACAACTTTTTAGCATTTGACCCAGCGTCAAAAGTAGCTTGTGAAACTTTAGTAACTACTGGACAAGTAATTTTGGCTGGTGAAGTAAAGTCTTCTACTTATTTAGATGTACAAACTATTGCGCGTGATGTAATCAAGAAAATTGGTTATACAAAAAGCGAATACATGTTTGAAGCAAATTCTTGTGGAGTTTTATCAGCAATTCATGATCAATCTGATGATATTAACAGAGGTGTTGACA
>JAUMDQ010000080.1:0-4194 GCA_032121715.1 Flavobacterium sp. | reverse complement strand
AATCGTATTTCTTTTTCCAGCAACCAATAATTCGCCAGAAGTCGTGAAGTTTTCAAGACTTTGGGTAATTTCTTTTTCAAGATTTTGATATGTTGGAACTATTTTTAGCATTTTTTTTGTTCAAAAATAAGGATTACCAATTAATTATTAAGAAATAGATGCTATTTTTACTGAAAATTTTTTGCAATGAAGGTATTTTTAGAATCGCATAATATCAATAATAAAGCAGGTGGCTTAGGAACTTTTAATTTTCAATTGATTAAAGCCTTAGCTTCCATGGACTTATCGAATTTAAAAATTACGTTGAATGCAAAACGCCCTAATGATTTGAAAAATGTTTTTGGGAATGTATTCTCTTACGCGAAATACACTAGTTTAGAACGTCATTTTTTATTCAGAAAAAAAGGAAGATACGATGTTTGGCATAGTTTGAATCAAAACACAAAAGTGGAACCTTTCTTCAAACCAAAAAAGTACATTTTAACGATTCATGATGTGAATTTTGTGGAAGAAATTTCATCTGACATGAATCATAAAGTCAACAAGAACTTTATCAAAAAGCTGAATAGAGCTGATGTTATTACTTATATTTCTGAATTTGCGAAAGTACAAACACATCAATATTTTGAAGTGCCAAATGTTCCTGAAGTGATTATATACAATGGAAATCCGTGTGAAGATATTATTGAGAACAATACTTTCGAACCAGATTTTAAAATCAATAAACCCTTTTTTTATTCTATAGGCGATTTTATTCCAAGAAAAAACTTTATTTCTTTGGTGAAAATGATGCAACATATTGACGATTATGTTTTGATACTTTCTGGAAATAATGATAAAGAATACGGTCATGGAATCAAACAATATATTACAGAGCATAATTTACAAGAAAAAGTAATTTTAACGGGTAAAGTTTCGGATGAAGCGAAACAATATTACATGCAAAATTGTACTGCATTTTTGTTTCCATCCATACGTGAAGGTTTTGGTTTACCGCCAATTGAAGCCATGATGTTTAACAAGCCAGTGTTTTTATCAAAGTTAACTTCTTTACCAGAAATTGGCGGAAATGCAGCGTTTTATTGGGATAATTTTGATCCAATTTACATGAAAGAATTTGTATTTCAATCTTTAGCCGATTTTAATACAAATCTGAACGAGTATTTAGACAAAATTAGAGCTAGGGCTAGATTTTTTACTTGGGAAAAAGCCGCAAAACAATATTTAGAATTGTATAAACATTAATTCTATTTGAATAAAAACTTAAACCATTGTCCGAAGTTTTTCTTCATTAAAAACCAGTTGCTGATTTTCATGGTTTTGTCGTTTTTGAAATTTTGTAACACTTCATCCATAGTATTTCCTGGCATGAAATTTACGGTTTTCCAATCCATCGGATCTAGATAGAAAAAACCTTGAATATCTTTATAATTGGTTTCGTTGACACTATCCCATTTTTTCATAAAACTTTCTTTGTCAATTTCGGCATTATGACCCCAATTGTCCAATTTCTGAATTAAATCTTCACGTTTTCTCGATAAACAATCGTGTAAAGCAATAGAATTTACGTAGATAGAACGACATTTTCCATGACGTCCAATTTTATATTTTGGTTGATTTGTCGCAACCATAAATTTATCAAACTTATCAACATACAAAACACCACCTTTTACATTTTTGTATAAGTTTATTTTAAAACAACAAATTTGAACATGTTCTTTGCTTTTTAAAAAATGATTGTTTGCTTTTAAATAGTCTGTAAATTGTTTGAAATCAAAGAAATATTCATCAGAATCCAATTGAATCAACCAATTGCCAATTCCCATTTTTTCTGCTAAAAGCTTTCTTTCTCTAATTTCACATTCCATAGTTGTTAAGTCTGGCTGATAAAAATTGTCTTCATAAATCACAATTTTTTTATCCGTATCAAATGCTTTTATCCATTCGAAAAAACTTTCTTCAATGTGAATATCTGAACCATTCCAAGTTTTTCTGTTTTTATCAACAGCTAAAAATATCTCGTTCGATTCCTTATAAATTGGTGGAATCGCAAATTTCAATAATTCGTAATCGTATGATACTAAAAAGCCTACTTGTATTTTGTTCATTTTATTAGTTTTTACAAATATATAATTAAATTCAAACATAATAAATTATATATTTGTGTTCTTAATAATTAAGTTTTAGCATGAAAAAATTGACAGTAATTATGCCTGTTTACAATGGCGAAAAATATTTAAAAGAAGCCGTAGATAGTGTTTTAAATCAAACATTTACGGATTTTGATTTGTTAATTTTGAATGATAATTCTTCAGATGCAACGGCTTCCATTTTAGAGAATTATGCTAAAAAAGATGATAGAGTAGTTGTGGTTACAAAAACCTCTAACGAAGGTCCTGCCAACTTAAGAAACGAAGGAATTGAAAAAGCAAATACACCTTTAATTGCTTTATTAGACGCAGATGATATTGCGTTGCCAACACGTTTTGAAAAACAAATTAAAGTCTTAGAAGCTGATAATGAGTTAGCTTTATGTGGAACTTGGTTTACAATTTTCGGCGATAAAAAAGAAAAAGTCATCAAGCATGCTGTGGAACATGACGATTTAAAAGTACAGTTTTTACACAGTTGTGGTTTAGGAAATTCTACTGTAATGTTTAAGAAAAGTGCGATTAAAGAGTTGCGTTTTGAACACGAATATGTGCCTGCTGAAGATTATGGATTATGGAGTGAATTTATTGCGAATTCTAAATTTTATAACATTCCAGAATCTTTAGTACGATACAGATGGCATCCTGGAAATATTAGTCAAACTAAAGAAGAAAACCTTCGAATCGCCGAAGTGGCTATTAAAAAAAGACAATTGACTCGTTTAGGAATTGATCAAAATTCTGAAAAAGCCATTTACTTTGTCAATGCGGTTTGTTTGAAAAGAAAACAATCTTTTGAAGATATTAAACAAACAATCACCGCTTCATGCGAATTGTTAGAGAAAAATAAAACAATACAATTTTACAATCAAAAGGTATTTCAAAAGCATATTGAAAGAACCATTTTAAGAACTATAAGAAATGCCAAAAATAATAATTTGAGCTATTTCAACTACGTTAAAAACGAATCAGGTTATTTTTCTAAAATTAAATTTTTAGATAAAGCAGTGTTATTTTTTAAATGCCTTTTTTAAAGAATATTGAATAATTCGCTTGTAATATTTGAATTTTACGGAACCTTTTGCTGTTGGAAAATACAATTTCAAAGCCGTTTCTTCATCTGAAGTCAGCTTATCTTTTGTAGCGTATTTAATTCTTAAAGCGTCAAAAGCAGCATGTCTTAAAAGTGAATCAATATTTGTTTCAATATTTTTGGTGCGACTTTCTGGAATGGCATCAAACATTTCTTTTACATTCAAATAAGAAGAATAGCGTTGGAAAAATAGTGATTTCATCGAATAAGTACCGCCAGCATGAATTCGGTAAACCGCCATTTTTTCGTTGATAAATGCACCAAAACCTTTTCGTAATAAAATCATATACAATGAATTATCTTTATAGTGTTTCAAGCCAGAAAGCAATTGCATATCCATAGCTTCTTTTTTGAAAACTGTGGTTAACGATAAAGTACAATAAGGATGAAATAAATTATTGAAATCTATTTTGAAAATTTTGTCTGATATTTTAAAGTTATTTTCTGTAAAATCAGTTCCGTTATAGTTCAAATAATCTGTCCAACAAACTACGTATTCAGGGTTTTGTTCTAAAAAGTCGACTTGCTTCTGCAATTTGTATTCATCTGTCCAATAATCGTCGCCTTCACAAATTGCAATATATTTTCCTTTTGCTGCTGGAAAAGTAAATTCGCTCCAAATATTAATATTTTTAGAATATTTGTTTTCCGTTTGAAGTATTGCTGTTATTTGGTTTGGATATAAATTTTCGTATTTTTTAATGATTTCGCTCGTGCCATCTGTTGAAGCATCATCATGAAGAATAATCTCAAAAGGGAAATTCGTTTTTTGTAATAAAAAACCTTTAATCGTTTCTTCTAAATAGTTCTCTTGGTTGAAAGTATGACAAACGATACTTAATATTGGCTGAATGGTTGAACTCAAAATGCTAAAATTGTTATGAATTTACTGATTGTTACAAATATATAGTAATTTTAGAATTGTTTAGAAGTAATGCGGATTATTTAGTT
>JAUMDQ010000079.1:0-3700 GCA_032121715.1 Flavobacterium sp. | reverse complement strand
TATGACGAACTTCTCCACCAGAAGTTCCAACATTTTTAGACAAAAACAAACAAATTGCTGCTATTAAAATAACACTATAAGATACAAATTTTTCAGTATTACGTTTTTTTACGATAGAAACCAATCCAAAAATGGAAACCAAACCTAAAACATAAAGTGGCTTCATAAAAAGTTCGGCAGCTTCTTCGTGTTCATGAATATAATCGTGTGAAAAACCAACCATATCTTCAACAGAATGTTCTGCTTTATCACCTGTCATCATTGAGATTTTCCCCATAATCATACAGAAAATAAAAATGATATAAGCCGTTGATTTTAATGTTGCCTTGTTCTTAATAATTCCGAATAAAAGAATTAAAAAACCGAAAAATAATCCAATAATAGGAAAATGGTTTACTACCATGTGTAAATGTGCGTCGTTCATAATTTTTATGTTTAATTTATAATGTTTCTAAAATGTTAATTGTGTATATTTGAGTATATATTTATTTCTATGAAAACCTTTATAAAACAGCATATTGTCTACACAAATATAGCGATTTTTTATTTAATTGTTAGCTTTTTAACGAGATTAGTTCTACTATTTCATCCCATTACACAAAGTAAATTTTCTGCACTTGAAGTTTTAAAAATATTTGGATTTGGACTACTTTCAGATTTCTTTATTTTTATACTTATTGGAGCAATTTTGTGGTTATACCTGATATTTTTATCCAATTCTAAGTATAAAAAACCTTATGGCTATATAATTCTAGGCATTTTTATAGCAATTTTACTTTACATCATTTCTGGAAAAAGTATTTTAAGTGAATATGGAGGCGTTTTACCTGAAATTGGTTTAGCTTTTGTAGGTTTAAAAACACTTTTTTTTGGTGCTTTGTTATTTACAGAGAAGTATAGAAAGCCAATCCGTTTTACCTTATTTTCTTTAACTATTTTCTTATTCGTTTTATTGATAATTCAAAATGCAGTAAGTGAATTCTTTTTTTGGAATGAATTTGGTGTGAGGTATAACTTTATAGCCGTTGATTATTTAGTTTACACCAATGCGGTTATTGGAAATATTATGGAATCTTATCCTGTTGTTCCCTTATTTGCTGGTGTTGGAATCCTTGCTTTTATTTCAACTTATCTTATCATCAAAAAATCTAAATCTTATTTAGAAAACCTTCCTGATTTCCCAAATAAATTAAAAATTGTTGCCTTACAAGTTGTTTTATTTTTGAGCGCTTTGTTTTTTATCCCGAAAATTTCTTCGCAACAAAATAGCAGTAATGTTTACGCTAATGAATTACAAAGCAATGGTTTGCAAAAATTCTATAAAGCATTTACCAATAGTGAATTAGATTATTTTGAATTTTATGAAACGGTTCCAGAATCGCAATTAGCTCAACTAGATTCAATTACGCATATTAATTACAAACATAACATTACACATATTACTTCAAATGGTGAAGAACATAAAAAAAATGTAGTTTTAATTACGGTAGAAAGTTTAAGTGCCGAGTTTATGAAACACTATGGTAATACAAATAATATCACTCCTTTTCTAGATCAATTAGCTGAAGAAAGTCTGTTTTTTACTAATTTATATGCAACTGGTAATAGAACTGTTAGAGGTTTAGAAGCTGTCACTTTATCATTACCTCCAACTCCAGGAGAAAGTGTAGTAAAAAGAAAAGACAATAAAGACAAATTTAGCATTGCAAGTGTTTTCAATTCAAAAGGTTATACTTCAAAATTTTTATATGGTGGCGATGCCTATTTTGATAACATGCAAGATTTCTTTGAAGGAAATGGTTATGGTATCGTAGATAAATCAAGTTTAAAACCTAATGAAATAAGTTTTTCAAATATTTGGGGAGTTTGTGATGAAGATATGGCCAAAAAAGCCATTCAAGTTATGAATGAAGAAGCAAAATCAGGTAAACCTTTCTTTAATCATTGGATGACAGTTAGTAATCATAGACCTTTTACTTATCCTGAAGGAAAAATTGGTATTCCTGGAACAGCAAAATCTAGAGATGGCGGCGTAATGTATACTGATTATGCTTTGAAACAGTTTTTCGAAATGGCTAAAAAACAACCTTGGTTTAAAAATACGGTTTTCGTAATTGTTGCCGATCATTGTGCTTCAAGTTCTGGAAAAACAGAATTGCCTATGGATAAATACAGAATTCCAGCTTTAATTTATTCGCCTGGATTTATTCAACCACAAAAAATGGATAAATTAGTTTCGCAAATTGATTTAATGCCGACGGTTTTAGGTTTGTTAAACTTTGACTACCAATCTAAATTTTTTGGTCAAAATGTATTATTATCAAGTTACAAACCAAGAGCTTTTATTGCAACTTATCAGGATTTAGGGTATATCAGTAATGATACTTTAACTATTATTTCGCCCGTTAAAAAGATGAAACAATATGCATTAGTTGCTGAAAAACATAAAGAAATTGACGGAAAGTATGAAATTCATTATTCAGAAAAATTACTTTCAAAGAAAAACAAACATCTCGAAAAAGAAACTATTGGTTATTATGAAGAAGCCGCTGGTATTTTGAAAAAACATAAATACCAAAAGATTACAAAATAATCACAAAAAAAACTTCTTGAAGATATCAAGAAGTTTTTTTATGTCAATTCTAAAAAGCTAAAACTTACTCTTCTTTGTTTTTCAAAACCATTAGTAAAGTATAAGCATCACTAATGACAACGTTTTTATTTTGTAACGTTTCATAATTTCTAATTTCCGTAACTTTATCCGTTACAATTCCGATTTGAACTTCTTGCATAGAGAAAGAATTTTTCTTCGCATCTTGTACGAAAACGAATTTCTTATCTTCAAAATCTACAATCGCATCGTTACTTAAAACAAATGCATTGTTATTATCTACTTGAATACTTGCGTTAATGTAATTTCCTGGGATTAATCTTTTCGTTGTATTTGAAATTTTCGCATATACTTCAATCGCATTTTCATCCGAATAACTTTTGTTTACAAACTCAATTTTAGTTTCGTAAAAAACATCAGGTTGTGTATTTGTATAGACTTTAATTTTTTGCCCTATTGATAAATTAGCCGCATCTTTTTCAAACACATTTAATTTTGCATACATGCTTTGATTGTCCATAATTTGAAATAACATGTCTGTTGCATTCACGTATTTTCCAATATTTACGTCAATTTTTGTAATCATTCCAGCAATTGGCGCATAAATATTTACCGATTTTGAAATCGTATTCGCTGATAATGAAGCAGGATTGATATGAATTAACTTCAATTTTTCTTCTAATGATTTTAAAGTAATTCTTTGTTTGGCGAATTCACTTTCAGCTAATTGATAATTTTTTTCACTAACGGCTTGCGAGGAATTTAATTCTTTTTGACGGGCGAAATCCTTTGAAGCATAAGCCAATTGCTGCTTCGTTGTTAAATAATCTTGTTGAATTTGAACATACGATTGATCTTCAATAACTGCTAAAACTTGCCCTTTACCAATTACCATTCCTGGCATAACTTTGATGTTTTTGATATATCCACCAAGTGGCATACTCACACTTGCTATTGCATTAGAAGCCTTACAAATGCTAATAATGTCACTATGCAACTGGTACGAGCTCCAACCTCAAGGATCTCACGCCTGTTCTGGTCCTCTCTCTTTGTTCTTTCCATTCAGTTTATTCTGTTGTGGGTTTGGTA
>JAUMDQ010000078.1:0-2129 GCA_032121715.1 Flavobacterium sp. | reverse complement strand
ATTGAATAAAATTGATATTGTGGGGTTTTTTTCTCAAAAAGGAAAATTAGAAAAAGGTGATTTAGGTTTAATTGAAGTAAAAGATTTTGTCTCGTTTGCGGCAGTAAAATATGCTAAAGTTGTGCCTTTACTTCAAAATATTAAGGACGAAAAAATGAAAGGCAAGAAATATAAAATTGAAGTTGCCCGAGACGTTGTTAAAAACGCATTAGAAGATTAAATAAAATAAAAAACCTTCAAGAAAATAAACTTGAAGGTTTTTTTATGCTTTATATTTTGCAAACTACTGAATCTGGTACAAAAGGCGAAGCATCGCCACCATTTCTTAACACATCACGAACAATACTTGATGAAATATAAGACGTGTTTGCAGCAGTTAACAAAAACACGGTTTCGATTTTAGACAAACGTCTGTTCGTATGAGCAATGGCTTTTTCGAACTCATTGTGCTTTTTCTTTTTTACATAAATCGATAGTTAAACCGGTATAGGTAATTACTCGAACTTTTGGTTCGTCTTTAAATGTTTCTTCGATAAAACGTTTTCTGTCTTCTAAAGCAAACATGTATTTCTTCTCGGCATTTACACCAATTGCTACAATTACTTCATCAAATAAAGAAATACCACGTTTAATGATGTCGTAATGTCCGTTTGTAATTGGGTCAAACGAACCTGGGAATATTGCTTTTCTCATTGTTATATTAGTTTCGCCACAAAGACACAAAGTCGCTAAGGCAATTATTTTGAGTTTGATTTTCCCCTCTTTGGAGGTTAGGGGACTTTTATTTTTTCCAAATTGGTTTTCTTTCCAAAGCCAATTTAATTTCGTTATCTAATAAATCCGAAAAGTTCAAATTTGCATAAGCCGCTTGTTGCGGGAAAATACTTTGCGGACTCAATCCTGGATTGGTATTAATTTCAATAAAATGCGGAATATCGTTCATCACAATAAAATCGATACGAGAAAATCCTTGCATTCCTAGTGCTTCGTATATTTTCGCTGCCATTGCATACACTTGACTTTCGACATCATTTGATAATCGGGCAGGAGTAATCTCATTTGATTTTCCTAGATATTTAGCTTCATAATCGAAAAAATCATTTTCTGAAATAATTTCGGTTGTTCCTAAAACTTTAGTTTTCCCATTTAATTTCATCACACCAACAGAAACTTCTGTTCCTTTTAACTGCGATTCAATTAAAATATCTTTGTCTTCTGCGAAAGCAAAATCTAAGGCTTTATCAAATTCTGATAAATCTTTCACCATAGAAACACCCAAACTACTTCCAGATTGGTTCGGTTTTACGAAAAATGGAAAACCTAATGTGGCAGCAATTTTTTCACCATTAATTTCTTGACCTTTCGACACATAAATAGAATTCGCTTTCGGAATATCAAATTTTCCTAATACTGAAAGCGTATCACGTTTGCTAAAAGTTAACGCACTTTGGTAAAATCCACAACCTGTATAAGGCAAATCAATCAATTCCCAATACGATTGTAGATGTCCGTCTTCACCTGGAGTTCCGTGAATAGTGTTAACAGCGACATCAAATTTTACAGAAGTTCCATTATTTTCAAATGAAAAATCGGCTCTATTAATAGGTAGTTTTTTGTCGTCCATTTTCACATACCAACCTTCATTTAGGATGTGAACTTCAAAAACTTGGTATTTGTCTTTGTTTAAGTTGTTTAAAATAAGTTGTCCGCTTCTTAAAGAAATTACAGATTCGTCTGAATATCCGCCCATTACAACTGCTATGTTCATAAAAAAATATTTGTTTCGGTTTTATACAAAATTATCATAAAATGTTTTACTTTTCTTATATTTGCCAAAATATATTTCAATGAGTTTAAGAAAGTTTTTAACCAGTTTTACCTTTTTCAAAAATTTATTTTTTGCATTAGTGATAGTTATCTTGTTTTTAGTGGTGTTTGTGAAGTTTTTAGACTTCAGTACGAATCACGGCGAAGAGATAACTGTGGCTAATTTATCTAAAATCAAATTAGAAGTTGCAGAAGAAAAACTAGATGAAGAAGGATTAGAAGTCTTTTTATTAGATACTGTCGAATTTCGTCCAGAATTTCCACCATATAGTATTGTGGAACAAGATCCAATTGCAGGTTCT
>JAUMDQ010000077.1:0-7582 GCA_032121715.1 Flavobacterium sp. | reverse complement strand
TTACAAGATATGTCGAATTTGGTATACGAATTTAAAGACCAAAAAATCAAAGAATATTTAGGCGATATCAATTATTTCTTAGAACAACGCAACTTGGAAAACATGCGTGAAGTGGAGAAAAAAGATATTGAGAAAAAAGAAGTTTCGGCAAACAATAATTCTAAAGCTTCTTACGAAGATCAAAAGAAAAACAAATCGTTATTAAACCGATTATCTAAAATTGAAAGTCAAATTAAGCAATTAGAAATTGACATTCAAAATGACGATAAAGAATTGGCTTCTAATTATGATAAACATGTGGAAAACGCTTCGTTTTTTACCGCTTACAACAAGAAAAAAGCAGAATTAGATAAATTATTATCGGATTGGGAAATTGTTCAGGAAGAAATAGATAATTTGTAGAAATAATAGATTTACGAATTACGTTTTTTCTATAAAAACACAAAAAAACTCCTAACTTGTTATCAGGTTGGGAGTTTTTTGTTTGAACCATGTCTTGTTCGATTGAAACTATGCCTTGTTCGATTGAAACTATGTCTTGTTCGATTGTGCCAAAGGTTATTTCGATAGAGCCAAAGCTTACTTCGATTGCGCCAAAGATTATTTCGATTGAGCCAAAGGTTATTTCGATTGTGCCAAAGCTTACTTCGATTGCGCCAAAGGTTACTTCGATTGAGCCAAAGGTTATTTCGATTTTGGATTTACGAATTGTGATTTGGGATTATGAGAATCTTCCTTGGGACGGAATGACAAAGTTGTGGTGAATGGTTTGTGTGAGATGCTTTCAGCATGACAAAATTTTGGGCAAGTTTAGATTTGTTTTGAAAACCAGATTCGCGTTAGTGATGGGAACGGCATCTCCCGATTTTTCTTCGGGAATATAGTGGACAGCACGACCTGAAAGGGAACGCCCAAAAAATAAAATAGCATAAAACAAAAAAGAGTCCCGATTTCTCGAGACTCTTTTTTTATGTTTAAAACTTGTGTGAATTATTTCACTAAAGTCATTTCATCAACGATGTGTTTTGCACCAGAGAAATTTTCAATAACCCAAAGTACATAACGAATATCTACGTTAATTGTTCTTTGTAGTTTTTTATCGAAAATTACGTCACCAGCCATTGCTTCAATGTTTCCATCAAACGCTAAACCGATTAATTCTCCTTTTCCGTTTAATACTGGAGAACCAGAATTTCCACCTGTAATATCATTATCCGTTAAGAAACAAACGTGTAAAGAACCATCTTTATCTGCATAACGACCGTATTCTTTTTTAGCGTTCATGTCTAATACTTTTGAAGGTAAATCAAATTCTAAATCACCTTTTTTGTATTTTTTAACTTGTCCAGCTAAAGTAGTGTAGTTGTTTACTGTAGCATCATTTCTTTTGTCAGCTGGTAAAGAACGAACTTTTCCGTACGTTAAACGTAAAGTAGAATTCGCATCTGGATATAAAGTAGTACCAATTTTAGATTCTCTTAAACCTTCCACTAATAAACGGAAAGATGCTCCGAAATCGTTTTGAGCTTTCATTAACTCATCACTTCTTTTACCAATATGTGCTGTTAAATCAGTAGATAAAACATATAAAGGATCGTTTGTTAACATTGATTCACTTGGTAAATCTAAGAACGCTTTAATTCTGTCTACAGAAGTAAAAATACTTAAATCGAATGCTGCGTTTACATATTTTGTAAAATCGCCATTGTTTTCTTTAGCTAATTTTTCAACCATTGGTGCTAAAGTATAACCCGCTTTTTTAGAATACAATCCTAATTGAGCTGCTAAGATATCTTTTTCAGCAGGAATGTGTAATTCTTTAAACATTTCAGTAGCCATTTCTAAAATACCTGGAGCCATTTCTGCGCGTTTTGCAGCATCAGCTTTTGTATATAAATCTAATTGTCTTCCTAAAGATCTACTTACAGTACCGAAAGCAGATGTTCTGAATAATTGTTGTAAATAGTTATCGTGACGAGATTTTTCATTCGTCATTGCGTAAAACTTGTTAATTGTAGGAACTACATTACCATATTTTGCTTTGTTAGCTGGTTTGTTTGCCCATTTGTTAAATTTAGCTTCTTGAGCGGCTTTAGATTTAGCTGTACCGAATTTAGTTAACGCATCAATCATACCTTGACGGTTTTTCCAGTAATTCGCAACTCCTGCAAATTTTGAAGCATAAATTAAGTTTAAAGCATCAGATTGAACCATGTATTTTTTCATGTTGTCCATTCCTGTTTTAGAACCTTCTACCCAAGCTGGATAAGCAAATTTTACGTTTTGCTCAATTCCACCTGCTGGCATCCAACGGTTTGTACGACCTGGATACCCTAAAATCATAGCGAAATCATTTTCTTTTACGCCACCTAAATTAACTGGTAAGTGGTGTTTTGGTTTTAAAGGCACGTTGTTCGCCGAATATTCTGCTGGATTACCATTTGCATCTGCATAAATTCTGAACATAGAGAAATCGGCAGTATGACGAGGCCATTCCCAGTTGTCTGTATCTCCACCAAATTTTCCTAAACTTTCTGGAGGCGTTCCAACTAAACGTACATCTTTATAATCTTGGTACACGAAATAGTAGTATTCATTTCCTTGAAAAAATGGACGAACTGAAACCGTATATTTTCCACCTTCGTTGTTTTCTTTTTCAATTTTAGCAATTTCTTGATTGATTGCTTTTTCTCTATCAGCTTCACTCATGCTTGGGTTAACCACTGATAAAATTCTTTTTGAACAATCGTCCATACGCACGAAGAAACGCACGAATAAACTAGAAGGTTTTAATTCTTCTTTTCTGTTTGCTGCCCAATAACCATCTTTTAAATAGTTTTTTTCTGCAGAAGATAATTCGGCAATCGCATCATAACCACAGTGGTGATTTGTTAATACTAATCCGTCTTTAGAAATTAATTCAGCAGTACAACCACCATTAAACTGTACAATTGCATCTTTTAAACTGTGATTGTTAATGCTGTAAATTTCTTGAGGTGTTAATTGTAACCCCATTTTTTGCATATCGCGGTGGTTTAGTCTTTCAATAAACATTAAAAACCACATTCCTTCGTCAGCCTTTACACTAAATGGGATTAGCATAAATGCAGCCACTAAGGATACAATAAATTTTTTCATAATTTGTTAAGTTTAAATTTTAAAACCTGTGTTTACAGATTTCGTAAAATCGTTTGTTATTTGTGATGCGAATATACTTTATTTTTAAAAAAAAATCTAAAAATTCCGTAATCAATAAAAGCAGAGACGCAAATTTTAACTTTTGATTAAAAAAAAAGCGCTCTAGGTTAGAGCGCTTTTAGAATAAATATTTGTTAAAGATATTATTCTATAATTATTTTTTTTGTGATTAAACCTTCATTCGTTTTAACATTCATGAAGTAAATCCCTTTACTGATTTCATCTTGAATTTTAATTTCTTTTACTAAATCTGAATTTTGATAAAACTCATTAATATAAACCACTTTACCAGTTACATCAAAAATCTCTACATTAAAATCTGAAACAACTTCTTTAAACTGTAGATTGAAAGTTCCGTTATTTGGATTTGGATAGAATGAAAAATTAGAAGTAGCAAAAGTATCATTTGCTAATACATTAGAATTGTATTCTGGCAAAATAGTATTGATATAAGCTAAAGCTACATTTTTTTGACCAACTGTAAACATATACATACAAGCATCATTAGAATAATCCATGTAATTCATTGACAAAACTTTTTCAGGAGAAACACATGCGTTTTTTGAACCTGCAGCAATGCATCCATAAGTAGCAGCTGCTTGTTTTGGAGTATCGGCAATACCATCTGCATCTGGACCACCACAACTAGTTGCCGAAGCGGTAGCTGATTTAAAAATATGATTTAAATTAAAGAAATGCCCTAATTCATGCGTTACAGTTCTTCCTAAATTATAAGGAGCACCTGGAACAAAACCTGTACAACCAGCTCCTGAACCGAAAGCTTGATCATCCATAACAACAGTATGACCAGAAGCTGGCGAACCTCCTAATGGAGAATAACCTAAATAACCATTTGGATCATTTCTGACTACAAAATTCATATATCCAGCCCAAGTAGCATCACTATCAGCTCCTCCTAAAAAGTCAGTTCCAAAAGTAACAGCAACATTACCATTTACTAAACCTGTTCCCGCTGGATGATTTTCAGTCGCAATAACAAATTCTACATCTAAATCGCCAACATTAACCCCTGGATAAAAGGCACTAGCAGTTGTCCAATTTGATATATCAGCATTAGCTGCATTATAATCTGCATTAAGAATATTAACTTGATTTTGTGCTAAATTTCTCAAACATGTTTTTAATGCCGCATCAGCAGCACCAGCAGCAGGATAATGAACCGCAACTGGTATTCTGATAATAGCACTAGCATTATCAACAACAGCACCGTTTCTCTGTGCAATTTGTTTGTCTAAGATTTTTTGTAATTCAACTTGAAATTTAGCTTGTCTTTCCTCGTACTGCTTTTTTAGCACAGGATTGAACAACATTTGATTCATGTGTTCTTGCATACCGCAAGACCTTTGTTGTCCAAAACTTATTTGAAAAACAAAAAGTAGTAATAAAAGTAATTTAGTTTTCATTGGGGGAAAAATTTTAATTAGTCCCCAAAAATATAAAAAAATTGTTAGAAAATGTTAAATATTTAACATTTTCCACAATTTGTCTTTCAATTCTGTTAATCCTTGTTGGGCAACTGATGAAATAAACATATAATCAAGCCCTTTCAATTCTTTATCTAATTGCTGTTTCATTTCTATTTGCAATTCATCATCTAACATATCGCACTTAGAAATTACTAACAATCTGTCTTTATCTAACATTTCAGGATTGTAACGTCTTAATTCGTCTAAAAGAATTTCGTATTCCTTTTTAATATCGTCTGCATCTGCAGGAACTAAAAACAATAACGTTGAATTTCTTTCAATATGACGCAAGAAATAATGACCTAAACCTTTACCTTCAGCTGCACCTTCTATAATTCCTGGAATATCAGCAATAACGAAGGATTGAAAATCTCTGTAAGCTACAATTCCTAAGTTTGGTTTTAAAGTTGTAAAAGCATAATCAGCAATTTTAGGTTTTGCAGAAGTTAATACTGATAATAAGGTAGATTTTCCAGCATTTGGAAATCCAACTAAACCAACATCTGCTAATACTTTTAATTCTAAAATTACATCTACTTCTTCACCAGGAATTCCGGGTTGTGCATAACGAGGTGTTTGATTAGTAGAACTTCTGAAATTCCAGTTTCCTAAACCACCTTTTCCTCCGCGAGCTAAAATTTTAGTTTCGCCATCATCAGTGATTTCGAATAAAATTTCACCCGTTTCTTTATCTTTAACTACAGTTCCTAATGGCACTTCAATGAATTTATCTTCACCGTCATGACCTGTACTTCTACTGCTTCCTCCATCACCACCATGACCTGATTTAACATGTCGCAAAAACTTCAAGTGAAATAAAGTCCACAAATTTTTACTACCTCTAATGATTACATGACCTCCACGACCACCATCTCCACCATCTGGACCACCTTTTTCAATAAATTTTTCTCTGTGTAAGTGAGAAGACCCCTTCCCGCCTTTACCCGATGCGACATATATTTTTACGTAGTCTACGAAATTTCCTTCAGTCATTTTCTTTTGTTTTGCGCTTAAAATTTTCAGTTTTCATCTTTTATGAAAAACTGTCACTCAAACTATTTTTATTCTTTAATTATATTTATTTTGCAAAGATACGTTTTTTACCTTACTTATTTAAACAGAAAAAACAGCCCAGAATGTTACCCATTTCAAGCTGTTTCTTTTATGTTTTAAAAAAAATTATTCTGTTATTGCTTTTATTAGAATTTTATCAATTTTAACGCCATCCATATCAATCACTTCGAACTCTAATTTATTCCATATTAATTTTTCACCTTGTTTTGGAATACTTCCTAATTCGGTAATGATAAGTCCACTAACTGTTGTTACTTCATAATCATTCAACATATCATCTAAATCGAAATACGTCATAAAATCATGTAAAGAATAATGTCCGTCAACCAACCAACTACCATCTTCTCTAGCCACTAATCTAAATTCTTCATCGTAAAAATCGGCAGCATCGCCAACTAACGCTTCTAAAATATCATTTAATGTAATAATTCCTTGAAAAATTCCGTACTCATCAGTTACTAAAGCGTAATGAATTTTCGATTTTTTGAAATTTTCTAAGGCTTTATATGCAGAAGTATGTTCAATAAAATACACAGGATCAATCATGATTTTTTGCAAATCGAAATCTCCTTTTTCTAAATTGGCGAATAAATCTTTCAACAAAACTACACCAATTACTTCATCTAAATTTTCACTACAAACCGGATAAACCGAATGTAATTCATTTAATATTTTGGTTTTTAATTCTTCATAACTTTCATCTAAAGCCAAATAAACAATGCTTTTTCTGTGTGTCATTAACGAATTTACTTTTCTATCCCCAATATGAAAAACACGTTCTACAATGTCTTGTTCAATTTCTTGAACTTCTCCAACTTCTGTACCTTCTTTAATAATGGCTTTAATTTCTTCTTCGGTAACTTTACCATCAGCCGTTGGTTTTATATTCAGAAGCTTTAAAATTCCATCTGTAGAAACAGTTAATAACCAAATAAAGGGAGCGGTAACAACAGAAATCATTTTCATTGGCACAGCAACAGCTTTCGCAATGGCTTCAGGATGATTTAAACCTATACGTTTTGGTAATAATTCACCTAAAACTAAAGAAAAGAAAGTTAAAACTACAACCACTACACCAACAGCTAAACTGTGTGCGTAGGGAAAAGTTATAGTGTAAGATGCGAAAAACGTTTCCACATCTGTTGTGATCTTTGCACCAGAATAAATACCGGTTAAAATACCAATTAAAGTAATACCAATTTGCACCGTAGACAAAAATTTGTTTGGTGAATTAGCTAAATCTAAAGCTGTTCTTGCACTCGTGTTGCCTTTTTTGGCAGCGGTTTCTAACCTATTTTTTCTTGCTGATATGAGTGCGATCTCTGACATGGAGAAAATTCCATTGAGTAGTATCAACAAGAATATTATGACTATTTCCAATTTTTATGTAGTTGAATTAAATGCAATATACTTAAAATTTATCGATTATTGTACTTAATCGTTCTGTAATCTCTTCAATTGTACCAATTCCATTCACAGCATAAAACTTACCTTGAGCCTTGTAATACTCCATTAATGGTGCCGTTTTTTCGTTATATTCTTGGTATCTATTTCTTATTTTTTCTTCATCTTGATCGTCTGGTCTTCCAGAAGTTTTCCCTCTTTCTAACAAACGTTTTACTAAAATCTCATCATCTGCCTCTAAAGCAACTGTTGCTGTAATTTTATCATTTTTAGAATTTAAAAACGCATCTAAAGCTTCCGCTTGTGCTATTGTTCTTGGAAATCCATCAAACAAAAAACCTTTAGAATTTGGATTTTTTTCCACTTCGCTTTGTAACATTTGAATGGTTACAGAATCTGGAACTAAATCCCCTTTATCC
>JAUMDQ010000076.1:9410-10403 GCA_032121715.1 Flavobacterium sp. | reverse complement strand
TAATTCGCCTCGAGCTAAAGCCGGTTTTAAAATATTTGCCGCATCCATTGCTCCTTCTCCACCACCAGCACCAACTAAGGTATGAATTTCGTCAATAAAAAGAATAATATCGCCATTGGCTGAAGTCACTTCTTTTACAACTGCTTTTAGTCTTTCTTCAAATTCCCCTTTGTATTTCGCTCCAGCGATAAGCGCACCCATATCTAAAGAATAAACGACTTTATCTTTCAGATTTTCTGGTACATCGCCATCTACAATTCTATGTGCTAAACCTTCTGCAATAGCGGTTTTACCCACTCCTGGTTCACCCACTAACATCGGATTATTTTTAGTTCTACGCGTTAAGATTTGTAACACTCTACGAATTTCTTCATCACGACCAATTACTGGATCTAACTTTCCGTTTTGGGCTAAATCGTTTAGGTTTTTTCCGTATTTATTCAAAGCATCATACGTTTCTTCGGCTGATGATGAAGTAACACGTTCCCCTTTTCGAAGTTCTGTAATAGCGGCTAACAAATCTTTTTCGGTTACGCCTTGATCTTTTAAAATTTGTGCGGCTTTACTTTTCGATTTGAAAATAGCTAAGATGATATGTTCTATAGAAACGAAATCATCATTCATTTTTTTCGCTAAAATGGAAGCTTCATTTAAAGTGGAAGAAGCGTCACGAGATAACATAATTTCTCCGCCAGAAACTTTAGGGAAACTCTGAATCGTGCTATCTAAAACTTTTTGAAACATATCGATATTTACATTTACCTTTTTCAAGATAAACGGTGTTACCGTTGTGTCCACCTCCAAAATAGCTTTGAAAATATGTTCGTTTTCAAGCTGTTGTTGCCCGAAACTTTGTGCAATTTGCTGTGCTTGTTGCAGAGCTTCTTGCGATTTAATGGTTAAATTATTTAAGTTCATATTTTTTTGTGATTAAACTAACATTACTTTATACAATTGAATAGTATATTTGCCAAGAATTTGGTCAATTTATAT
>JAUMDQ010000076.1:0-9400 GCA_032121715.1 Flavobacterium sp. | reverse complement strand
CTTTCATCCATTCGCAAATAAGCGGTGAAAAAATTGAAGAATTATAAAGTCGCAGCAGCTTGAAAGAAATCAATGGCAGCATGGACATCAAAAAGATGGGAGAAGAATTTGGTCAATTTATATTCCAAATTCGACTAAACGACAAAATGTCTGAATTTTAAGAATTTACACCTTAAAATTACGACAAAAAGTCTTAAAAAATGACAAAATATGAGTTTTTTTAAAAATATCTTTGGAGAAAAGGAATCTGAAGAAAAGCCAAATGAGAATGTGGAAGCCAAATTTTTCACATTAAACAAAATGGAACAATTTGATGAAATTGATAAAATTTCTCATACCAAACCAGTTGTACTTTTCAAACACAGTACACGTTGTATTATCAGTAGAACGGTTTTGAAACAATTTGATGCGGAATTTAATTTCTCAGAAGACAAAATAGATTGGTATTTGTTAGACTTATTAAGCCATAGAGATTTATCTAATGAAATCTCTCACAGATATAATGTAGTGCATCAATCGCCACAAATTGTTGTAATTAGAAATGGAAAAGCAGTTTTTAATGAATCGCATGATAGCATTTCTGTGGACGATTTGAAGCAGTTTACATAGAATTTGGGATTTACGAATTGGGATTTACGAATTGGATTACGAAGTTTTGATTTTTGATTTTGAAGAACGAATATTCAACTTGGAATTTTGATTTTTGAAATTTTAGTATATATAAAAACCTTTCAGAAATGGAAGGTTTTTATGTTTACTTGCAGTTTAGCGTTTTAGCTATATAATTAAGAGTTTCCCGATACGCATTATCAAGTTCCCGATGCGTATTATCAATTTCCCGCTACGCATTATCAAGTTCCCGATGCGTATTATCAATTTCCCGATACGCATTATCAAGTTCCCGATATGTATTATCAAGTTCCCGATGCGTATTATCAAGTTCCCGATGCGCATTATCAAGTTTCCGATGCGTTTTTAGAACTTTCCGACGCGTTTTTAGAACTTACCAATACATTTTTAGAACTTTCCGATGCGTTTTTAGAACTTTCCGATGCATTTTTAGAACTTTCCGATGCGTTTTTAGAACTTACCGATACGTTTTTAGAACTTTCAGATGCTTTTTACATAAGACTATTTCACCGCAAATAAAAAAGCACTTTTGAGAAATCAAAAGTGCTTTTTGTTTTTATATAAACTAATTATTACTTCTTAACAACCTGTTTTACAAATTCTTGTCCGTCAACTACAACTCTAACAAAGTAAGTTGCTGCTGGTAATTGATAAAGATCAATACTTCTTTCTTTTTCAAAATTAGCTTCCTTAATTACTCTTCCATTCACATCCATAATTATATAATGAATGTTTTGAACTTCTGTTTTATTAATCTCTAAATTTAAAATTCCATCTGTTGGATTAGGATAAAAAGAAAGTGTTATAACCTCTTTTACTTCTTTATCTTCAGAAATTTTTGCAGCAGAACAATTTGTTGCTGTTACAGATAAAGTTCCGTTAGAATTATTTAAAGTTCCCGCAGTATTTTTTGCTTTTACATAATACGTATAAGTTGTTCCAGCAGTTATTAAATAAGTATTTAAAAATGACGTTCCTGTAACATCTGATGCATATAAATTCCCATTTCTATAAATATCATAAGAAGTAGCATTTGTTGATGCTGTCCAAGTTAAATTAATCGCACTTGAAGTTCCACTACATGTTGGAGTAGCTGTTGCTGTAAACGAACCTGGTGCGCACATAATTGCTGTAGCAGATAAAGTTCCATTTGAATTCGCTACAGTTCCAATATTATTTTTAGCAATCATCGAATACGTATAAGTTGTTCCAACTGTAACAAAAGTATTTAAGAATTGTGTTCCTGTTAGATCTGAAGCATACAAACTTCCATTTCGATATACATCATATGAAGTTGCGTTTGCAGAAGCCGTCCATGATAAATTTACACGACTTGTTGTCCCACTACATTCAGCCGTTGCAGAAATAGTAAATGCTCCAGGAGCCACACAATTCAAAGCTACAACAGTTTGCGTTCCGTTTGAATTGGTAGTTTGTGTAGCGGTTGTATTTTTTGCAACTACATAATAAGAGTATGTTGTTCCTGAAGTTACTGCAGTATTGGTATAAGTTGTTCCAGTTAAACTACTGGCATACAAAACACCATTTCTATACACATTATAAGCAGTAGCATTTGCAGAAGCTGTCCAAGTTAGTTTATTTCTTGGTGTTGAAGTTCCACTACATTCTGGCGTTACGGTTATCGTGAAAGCTCCAGGAACAGCACAATTTAAAGCTGTAGCTGAAACAGTTCCGTTTGAATTTGTAGTTTGAGTAGCACCAGCATTCTTCGCTTTTACAGAATATGTATAAGCTGTTCCCGCTACTACTCCACTTGTATTCGTATAAGTTGTAGTGGTAATATTTGAATCCCACAAAGCACCATTTTTATAAATATCATAACTTGTTGCGTTTGCAGATGTAGTCCAACTTAAAGCCATTCTTGAAGTTGTCCCATTACATTCTGGTGTTACCGTTAAATTAAATGCACCGGGAGCAGGAATTGTCGCACACGTTAAATTTAAATTCGATTTTAAAGCATTGAAATAAGATAAGGCGAATGCATCTCTCCAAGTAGAACTTGTTAATTTTGCAGCATCTGTTGCAGAATCAACAAAACCAATTTCGTTTAAACATCCTGTTGCTGCCGAATATCTTAAAACACCTAAATGATATGCTAAGAAACTATTATCTTCTACGCATCTTCTATTATTCCAAGATCCACCAGAAACCATATCTGTTTGAATTTTCTGTGCAAAAGCTACATCTGGAGGCGTATTTGTATCGTCTTGTGTACAGTAGAAAGTTTCTGTACCCGTTCCACCACCAGCATTACAGTGAATACTTAATAATCTATCTGCATTCCAATTATTCGACATTTGTCCACGTTGCGTTACAGAAATCCAACTATTTAAATTGGTTGTTCTCGTCATTTGAACGGTCCAAGTACAACTATTTTGAATTAAATTTCGTGTACGTAAACCCACTTCTAAAGAAGTTTCAATTTCAATGGCGGTTCTTCCATCAGGATTGTCAGATGTTGTAGCACCATAACCATGACCTGGATCAATTACTATAATTTGCGATTGTACATTTACTGAAAACAATACTGCCATTACTACTTTAAATATATTTTTCATCGGAATTACATTTTTAAATTAGCTGAATAAATCGCACCCGTTTTATCATCTGTAAAAAGTACTTTATTTTCACTAATAAAACTTGGAAACATTTCTAATAACACTTCCGTATTCGTTATTTTTTTCGATTTTAAGGTTTTGATATCAAATAAATATAATTCTGAATTTGTCACATTATGTCCGTCTTCACTCGTGTCTAAAAAACCTAATAGATGTTGATTGTCTGCCGACCAAGATGTAGCAATTCCAGTTCCAATTTTCTGACCTTTTCCATTTCCATTTATATCGTAAATATAAATATCTGAACCATTATGAACTGCAACTTTCTTTCCATCTGGAGATAAAAGTGCGTTATAGTATTGTCCTTCTTCTGAAGTGATTACCCAGCTTTTCTTAGAAATTAAATCCTTTGCTTCAATTTTTAAAGTTGTCATATTCGTGTAAACCACAATTTGACTTTCGCCATTTTTCTCTTCTCCATGATAAGAAGACAACATATTGATGTCGATTTCTGGCAATAATGTTGTGGTTTTCGTTTTTAAAGAATAACTATATACTTTAGAATCTGAAAAATATTCTTTTGCTTCTTTTTGTTTGAAATAAACCATCTCGTTGTTGTTATCCCAAGAATATCCATAACCACTTCCTTCTTTATCGGAAATTTGTATGATTTCATTTGTTTCAAGACTTAAAACATAGGCTCCTTTAAAATGATGTCCGGTTACCAAAGCGAACTTTCCATCTGGAGAAACAATCGGATTAGTGTAGAATCCATCCACATCTACACGGTTCATTTTTTCTATTTTTTGAGAAAAAACAGAATGGCTATTTGATATAACCAAAATGAATAGTAAAATTTTTTTCATACTTAGTTTTTTATAGATTTATTATCACAAAAATAGCATAATTTATTAAAAATCAAATTTTTGCAAAAACAATTATACAAAAAAAGCGCATTTGAAATTCAAATGCGCTTTTAATAAAACTTTAAATTATTGTAATACTATCTTCTAAATCTGTTACCAGTAATAATAGCTTTTAATTTTGCTTTTAAGTCTTCTCCAGAATCATAAACCATTTGTTCGTTTGTTGGAAACGGAACAGCTCTTCTGTCGAAATATTGGAAATAATCTTGTTCACAAGCACGTTTATCTCCGTTGTAGTTTGCATAAATATAACTAAAAACAAATTCGCTAGTTAATGGATATGCATCAATTAATTGTTTGGTATTTAAATCATGATACTCCACTTTTGCAGTAGTTTGAACCGATTTAAACTGTGTAAACTCGTAAACACTTGCAGTAATTGTTTTCATAACATCCACAAACATTGGTTTACCTTCAGAATCTTTTACTTGAATACCATTAGCGTCTAAAAGTGGTTTTGTACCGTCTTTAATTTGTTTTTCTTTTACAAATTGTTTTTCACGAACTTGTTCTGGTGCAATTTTAATTTCTCTAAAATTCACAATCATTGCAAAATCATAATTAATTTCTTTTTGCTTTTTATTGTGATATACCGTCCATTTATCATTGATTCCGTACGTACTAAAATCTAACATATCATCTTGTAAACGAACTGGAATAACCATTTGTGTATCATTTTTAGTGGAAACTAATACAAAATCTGTTCCTCTAAATTGCGCTTGATCCATTAAATTTCTTACATCTTTATAATTCGGATTCAATTTATCTAAATATGCCAAATCATCATAAGCTTCACGAATAACTAATTTGTTTTTTGAAAAAAGTAATTTCTTCGCATTGTCATATAAATAAACAGATAAATCAGCTTTACTAGCAATTAATTCGTTAGAATAATCGTTAAAAGGAAAAATAGCATTTCTATTTTCTTTAATTAATCTTAAAGGCAAAACGCCTCTAATTCTATCTTGACGATTGTGTAATTGGTTATACAAATTATAGATTTTCTCTAAATTTGCAGGATTTTTTTCCTTTATCAATAAAGATAAATCGTTTAAATCACGTTCTTTCGCTTTAGCAAATGCTTCTTCTAAAAGATACACATAATCTTGATTACCTTTTGAGTTTTTGTTGGTTCTTAATCCATCTAAAGCTCTGTTTATAGCACCATCATAATCACCATTACTCAACATAGATTGTGTTTGCTTCACCCCGCAAGAATATACAATTGTAAGTAACGCAATAAGTAGTATTTTCTTCATATTCAAAAGTTTATTTTATAAAAGTGTTTAGCAATAATTTGCTAAACACTTTATTTTTCAATTAATATTTATACTTAAAATTTTAAATCAATTGCTGGTAATAATTTACTAGAAACTTCTCCGAAACCAATTCTTACTTCGTTATTTTGGCAATAACCTCTAATTATAACTGTATCGTTATCATTAATAAATTTACGTTCCGAACCATCGTTCATTTTAATTGGATTTTGTCCGCCCCAAGATAATTCTAACATTGAACCGTAAGAATCTGGAGTTGGTCCAGAAATCGTTCCACTTCCCATCATATCTCCAGAATTCACTCTACAACCATTGATTGTATGATGCGCCAATTGTTGACTCATTGTCCAATACATATATTTAAAGTTAGAGTTAGAAACTACAGTTTCAATTCCATTTTCTGGTTGAATGGCAACTTGTAAATTAATATCGTATGCGTGCTTACCTGTTTGTTGTAAATAGGGTAATGGTTTTGGATTTTGTTCTGGTGATTCACATTTAAAATCTTCTAAAGCATCTAATGTGACAATCCAAGGTGAAATTGACGAAGCAAAGTTCTTCGCTAAAAATGGTCCTAATGGCACATATTCCCATTTTTGAATATCTCTAGCAGACCAGTCATTAAATAAAACCATTCCGAAAATACATTCTTCAGCGTCTTTAACTGAAACAGGCTCACCCATCAAATTGGCATCAGTAGTAATAAAAGCAGTTTCTAATTCAAAATCAACTAATCTTGATGGCCCAAAAACAGGTTCTGTTTCACCATTTGGTAAAGTTTGTCCGTAAGGTCTGTGAACTGGAATTCCACTTGGTACAATTGTAGAACTTCTACCATGATACCCAACAGGAATATGCAACCAGTTTGGTAATAAAGCATTTGCAGGATCACGGAACATCATTCCTACGTTTGTAGCGTGTTCTTTGCTGGAATAAAAGTCAGTATAATCACCAATTTGAACCGGTAATAACATTTCTACATCTTCAATTTTAAAAATAACGACATCTTTATGTTTTGAATTGTCTCTTAAAGTTGGATTAGAATCTATAAATATATCTGACAATCTGTTTCTCACTAAACGCCACGTTTTTCTTCCATCAGAAATGAAATCATTAAGTGTATCTTGCATGAACATATCGTCAGTTAAATCGATACCTTCAAAATACCCTAATTGTTGTAAAGCACCCATATCAATAGCATAATCACCAATTCTTGTTCCAATGGTAATTACATCTTCTTTCGTAATAAAAACTCCAAATGGAATATTCTGAATTGGGAAATCACTATCTTTTTTAATATCTAACCAAGATTTTCTACTTGGATCGTTTGCAAAATTTGGCATATCTATGTGTTGTGTTTTTTTGTTATTTTTTGAGTAATCAAAATTAAACTATCCATTCAATTTACCAAACATTTTTTGTATTTTTGACGAAATTTAAATTTAACTATACAAATGCAACGCGACGAACTTATTTTTGACCTGATTTTAGACGAGCAAGACAGACAAATTCATGGAATTGAATTAATTGCTTCAGAAAACTTTGTGAGCGACCAAGTAATGGAAGCTGCTGGTTCATGTTTAACCAATAAATACGCTGAAGGATATCCTGGAAAGAGATATTATGGAGGCTGTGAAGTAGTAGATGTTGTAGAACAAGTTGCTATTGATAGAGTAAAAGAATTATTCGGAGCCGAATATGCAAACGTTCAACCTCACTCTGGTTCTCAAGCAAATACAGCTGTTTTTGCAGCTTGCTTAAAACCTGGAGATAAAATTTTAGGATTCGATTTATCACACGGTGGACATTTAACTCACGGTTCTCCTGTAAATTTTTCTGGTAAATTATACACGCCAAGTTTTTATGGTGTAGAACAAGAAACTGGTTTATTAAACTACGATAAAATTCAAGAAATAGCTACAAAAGAACAACCAAAAATTATTATTGCTGGTGCTTCTGCGTATTCTCGTGATATGGATTTCAAACGTTTCAGAGAAATTGCTGATTCTGTTGGAGCTTTATTATTAGCTGATATTTCTCACCCTGCAGGATTAATTGCTAAAGGATTAATGAACGACCCAATTCCACATTGTCATATTGTAACTACAACTACTCATAAAACTTTACGCGGACCACGTGGTGGATTAATTATGATGGGTAAAGATTTTGAAAATCCTTGGGGATTAACTACTCCAAAAGGTGAAATCAGAATGATGAGTCATATTTTAGACATGTCTGTTTTCCCAGGAAACCAAGGTGGACCATTGATGCATATTATCGCTGCTAAAGCGGTAGCTTTTGGTGAAGCATTAACCGATGAGTTTTTTAGATACCAATTACAAGTTCAAAAAAATGCAAAAGCTATGGCGGAAGCATTTAACAAAAGAGGTTATAATTTAATTTCTGGTGGAACGGACAATCACATGATGTTAATCGATTTACGTAACAAAAACATTTCTGGTAAAGAAGCGGAAAACGCATTAGTAAAAGCTGAAATTACTGTAAATAAAAATATGGTTCCTTTTGATGACAAATCTCCATTTGTAACTTCAGGAATTCGTGTTGGAACTCCAGCTATCACAACTCGTGGTTTAGTAGAAGAAGATATGGAAACTATTGTGGCTTTAATTGATAAAGTTTTAATGAACCATACAGATGAAGATTTATTAGAACAAGTAGCTGAAGAAGTAAACGAACTAATGGGCGAAAGAGCCATGTTTGTTTTCTAAAATACAGATTTACAAAATATTATATTAAAAATAAAAAGGTATTATGCAATGTTCATAATACCTTTTTTAGGCTAAAAAACTTTTTAAAAACATAAACTCAAAATTATGTCCATTTTACGATTGCAATTACCAACCGATCCACGTTGGGCGAATAAAGTAGAAGAAAACTTAGAAGATATTTTAAGTGACCACGCTTGGTGCGAACAAAAAGCCGCAACAAATGCCATAATGCTAATCATTAATAATGCAGAAAAAGAAGATTTGGTAACTGCCATGACGGAAATTTCTATTGAAGAAATGCAGCATTTTCAAATGGTTCACGATATTATTAAAGAACGCGGGTACGAATTTTTAAGAGAACGTAAAGATGATTATGTAAACGATTTAATGAAGTTCTTAAAAAAATCTTCTGACGGAAGTCGTGAAGGTGGTTTAATTGAACGCTTACTTTTTGCAGCAATGATTGAAGCGAGAAGCTGTGAACGTTTTAAAGTTCTTTCAGAAAATTTAAAAGACGAAAAATTAGCACAATTCTACAGAGATTTAATGGAAAGCGAAGCCGCACACTACACTACTTTTATCAACTTAGCCAGAAAATATGCTGGGAATATTGATGTTGAAAGCAGATGGAAAGCTTGGTTAGAACACGAAGCGCAAATTATTGCCAATTATGGTAAAGGCGTTACAGTTCATGGGTAACAAAGAGCCAAGTGAAAAGAGCCATGTAAAAAGATTAAAGTGAAAAGAGCCAAGTAAAAAGATTAAAGTAAAAAGTGTCACACTGAGCGTAGTCGAAGTGTATTTAATAATATTAAATCAATAAACAATGACATTCAAAAAACACGTATTTCTAGCATTCATCATTCTTTCATTTTGTGGTCAAGCGCAAGAAAGAAATTTACAAAACATCAAAAAATTAACTTTTGGTGGCGATAATGCGGAAGCTTATTTCAGTCCAGATAGCAAAAATTTAACGATGCAAGTTACCAATACGCAATTTGGTGTGCCTTGTGATCAAATTTACTCGTTAGATTTAACGCAACCTGTCACCGATTTCAACAATCTGAAATTAGTTTCAACTGGAAAAGGTCGTACTACGTGTTCTTATTATATGCCTGATGGAAAACATATTATTTATGCTTCCACTCACGAAGCAAATGTAGCTTGTCCTGCTCCTCCAAAACCAAAAGACGGTAAATACCTTTGGGCGATTTATCCAGAATTTGAAATTTACATGGCGACCAAATCAGGTGAAATTG
>JAUMDQ010000075.1:0-4559 GCA_032121715.1 Flavobacterium sp. | reverse complement strand
TTGTTGTTTCTTCTTTTTTCGACTGACAAGCTATCGTTAGAGCTAAAATCAGTACTAAATATATATTTTTCATTTGTTTCGATTTAAATTTTAATTGAAATACAAGATTTGGATGATATTGTTATTGTACGATTGAATTTTATCAAAATAATCTGATTTCGCTTCAAGCGCTTGGTTCATTGTCCACGACCATTCCATAAAATTAATATCTCCGTTTAAAATTTGTTTGTTCGCATTGGCGATAATTGAATTGGTATTTGGTAAAACAACCGTTTCGTAATATGATAAAACTTCTTGATTATTAGCCTGTTTCACAGCATATGTATTCCATATTTTTTGCAATTCTTGTTGTTGCATCATTGTTTTATCAGTTAAAATGGTTTCGTTCATCTTAATCGCTTTTTGTCGGGCTTTATTGGCCGAATTAAAAACAGGAATTCCTAAACTCAATTGAAACGATTGAAATCTGTCGTTTTTCCCATAAAAATTATTGTCAGCACCATTTCCTTGCATTGTTGTACTAAAATATCCGACAGCAACATCTGGAATTAAAGCTGATTTTTCAATTTTTAAAACCGAAGTATTCGCTTGTTTTTCTATTGCTAACATTTGCAACGCTACATTATTTGAAACAAAATCTTGTGAAGGCAAACTTTCAATTTTAGCAGATTTATAAATCGGTTCAATATTTTCTGTGACTTGGAGTAAATATTGCAATTGCGTCACTACTCTAAATTTTTCTTCCTGAATTAATTTGACTTGATTTTTAATCTTTACCATATACAATTCGGCTGAACTTTTTTCTAAAGCATTACTTTCACCATATTTCAATCGCAAATTGGCTTTCTGGATAAAGGCTGCGAAAATAGAATCTGTTTGTTTTGTTACTTTTTCTTTTTCTGAAACAACAACCAAATCGTAAAAAGCTTGTGTAATTTCCTTTTTTATGGCATTTTCAGAGATTTTATAGTTCATTTGAGCCATTTCAGTTTGTTTTTCGAACCATTCTTTTTTCTTAGCATTTACAAATGGAAAACTAATATTTTGAGAAACGCCAAATCTGTTATCTGTGTAAGCACTGTTTAATTGTCCGATTTCTCCAACTAAGTTTAGACTCGGCACTTCATTTGCGGAACGAATTAAAACTTTAGCAGCATCTACCTTCTGTTTTTCGGTTTTCAACTGAATATTATTTGTTATTCCGATACTGATGGCTTGTTCCAACGTCATTTTATTTTGTGAAAACGAAGTCGCAGTTCCTAATAAAAGTAAAACCGTAACAATTGCATTTTTATTCATTTTGATTTCTGATTTTTGTTCAAATACCAAGTATAAAATCGGTAAAATAAACAAGGTTAAAAAAGTCGCAATTAATAAACCACCAATTACTACAGTCGCTAACGGACGTTGTACTTCTGCGCCAGAACCGTTGCTGATTGCCATTGGTAAGAATCCTAGTGAAGCTACGAATGCTGTCATTAAAATTGGTCGTAATCGTTTTTTAGTTCCGTTCATAATAACTTTAATGGTATCTAAATTTCCGCTTGCTTTTTGCGAATTAAATTCGGCAATTAATACAATTCCGTTTAATACGGCAACACCAAAAAGTGCTATAAATCCGATTCCTGCACTGATACTAAAAGGCATTCCGCGAGCCGCTAAAAATAAGATTCCTCCTATTGTCGACAACGGAATAGCCGTATAAATTAGCAAAGCTTGTTTGATAGATTTAAAGGCAAAATACAACATCAAAAAGATCAAGATTAAAGAAATTGGAACTGCAATCATCAATCTGTCTTTTGCTGCATTTAAATTTTCAAAACTACCGCCGTAAGTGATATAATATCCTGGAGGAAATTTAATTTTAGCGTTGATTTCTTTTTCTAATTCGCCCACTAAACTTTGCACATCTCTATCGGCATTGAAACCTACTACAATTCTTCTTTTCGCATCTTCCCTTTGAATTTGATTTGGTCCGCTTATAATTTTCACATCTGCCAAAACATAAAGCGGAATAGTTGCACCTGTTTTGGTTGGAATTAATAGATTTTCGATGTCAATTAAGTCTTTTTTCTCTGAATTGTTTAGTTTTACTACTAAATCGAAACGTTTTTCACCTTCAAAAAGTAAACCTGCACTTTGACCAGCAAAAGCGGTATTCACTACCCTATTGATTTCATTTACACTTAAACCATATTGCGCCATTATTGGGCGTTTGTAATTGATAACCACTTGTGGCATGCCGCCAATTGGTTCTTCGTATAAATCTTTTGTGCCTTGAATGGTTTTTACAATTTTCCCAACTTTACTAGCATAAATAGAAAGTGTATCTAAATTCTCACCGAATATTTTACACACTACATCTTGTCGTGCACCCGTCATTAATTCGTTAAAGCGCATTTGAACTGGATATTGAAATCCGGCTGTAATTCCAGGAACATCTTTTAAAGCATCGCTCATTTTTTCCGACAATTCATTGAAAGTTGAGGCCGAAGTCCATTCGCTTTTATCTTTCAAAATCACCATCATATCACTGGCTTCCATTGGCATGGGATCAGTTGGCACTTCACCACTACCAATTTTGGTGACTACTTTTTCTACTTCTGGAAATCTATCTTTTAATATTTTAGCTGCTTTTTGTGTCGAAGCGATTGTCGTATTTAAATTACTTCCCGTTAAGACTCGTGTATCCACAGCAAAATCACCTTCTTCCAAAGCTGGAATGAATTCACCACCTAAAAAAGACATGACTACAATCGAAGCAAAAAACACGACAATTGTTGAAATAATGATTTTTCTTTTGTTGTTAATCGCTTGAACTAATCGTTTTTGGTAGATATTTTCCAAATATGCCATCATTCTTTCAGAGAAATTATTAGGATTGTGCTTTAAATTTTTCAACACAATGGAACTCATCATTGGAATATAAGTTAACGACAAAATAAACGCACCAATTAAAGCAAAAGCAACTGTTTGCGCCATTGGTTTGAACATTTTGCCTTCGATTCCGTCAAGAGAAAAGATGGGTAAATACACAATTAAAATGATAATTTGTCCAAAAACGGCACTGTTCATCATTTTTTTAGAAGACGATTTTACTTCGTGATCTACGTTTTCTTGAGTCAATGCAATAGCATTTTCCTTTTTATGATGCGAATAGATTTGATGAATGACGGCTTCGACAATAATTACGGCACCATCTACGATTAAACCGAAATCTAAAGCACCTAAACTCATTAAATTTCCGCTTACGCCGAATAGATTCATCATAATAATTGCAAAAAGCATCGCTAACGGAATTACTGAAGCTACTAAAAGTCCGGCTCTAAAATTTCCTAAGAACAAAACCAAGACAAAAATTACGATTAAAGCGCCTTCAATTAAGTTTTTTTCAACAGTTCCAATAGCGTTGTTTACCATTTTTGTTCTGTCTAAAAAAGGTTCTATGATGACACCTTTTGGTAGCGTTTTTTGAATTTGAGCAATTCGTTCTTTTACATTTTTGATCACTTCGCTACTGTTCGCGCCTTTTAGCATCATTACAATGGCACCAGAAACTTCGCCTTGATCATTATAACACATGGCGCCGTAGCGAGTGGCATATCCATTTTTGATTTCAGCAATATCTTTTAAAAACAAAGGATTTCCTGTTTTTGAAGTTAATGCGATGTTTTCTATATCTTCTTTGGATTGCAGTAAACCTTCTGTTCTAATGAATAAGGCTGTTTCATTCTTTTCTATGTAACTTCCACCTGTATTCTGATTATTGCTCTCTAAAGCATCAAAAACGTCATTAATTGTAATACCGTGTGCTTTTAGTTTACTTGGTTGAATGCTAATTTCTAATTGTTTTAATTTTCCACCAAAACTACTAACTTCCGCCACACCTTTAACACCAGACAATTGTCTTTTGATAATCCAATCTTGTATGGTTCTTAATTCTGTAGCATCGAATTTTTTTTCATAACCTTTTTCTGGACGAACAACATATTGATAAATTTCTCCTAAACCTGTAGAAACTGGTCCTAATTCAGGAGTTCCCATTCCTTTTGGAAGTTGGCTTTGGACTTGTTGCAAGCGTTCTGAAACTTGTTGGCGTGCCCAATAAATATCTGTATCGTCATCAAAAACTATGGTGACTAATGACAACCCGAATCTAGAGAAACTTCTAATTTCTTTTAATCCAGGAATGTTGTTATTGACTTGTTCAATTGGAAAAGTTACTAATCGTTCAATATCTGTTGCTCCAAAAGAAGGCGCAATGGTTATGACTTGAACTTGATTGTTAGTAATATCTGGAACGGCGTCAATAGGCAATTTCTGTACGTTGTAAATACCAAAAACTATTAAAGCAAAGGTAAATAACGCAATGATGAGTTTATTCTTTACAGAAAACTCTATTATTTTATTTAACATGAGAATATTTTTATTTTATGAATAATGAAATTATCAACTATAGCTGTTGATATAATTTATTACGATAAAATAGTCTTTGGCGGTTGCCAAATAGAAGTAAGAAAATTGGATGTATTTACTTGATTTTCAAAACAATAAGGTTT
>JAUMDQ010000074.1:0-11136 GCA_032121715.1 Flavobacterium sp. | reverse complement strand
AAAAAATATTGTTTCTGTAGTTTTAGCATGTAACAATTTCGAAATTATCGATTTAGGTGTGATGGTTCCGCCAGAAAAAATAATTGAAGCGGCTATAAAAGAAAAGGTTGATATTATAGGTTTGAGTGGATTAATTACGCCTTCATTAGACGAAATGGTGTATTTAGCCAAAGAAATGGATAAGTTGAACATCAAAATCCCAGTGATGATTGGTGGTGCCACAACTTCTCGTGCACATACAGCAGTGAAAATTGCTCCAGAATATGCTGCGACTGTAGTCCATGTTAACGATGCTTCTAGAGCAGTAACTGTAGCTTCCAATTTGTTAAATACAGAAACAAATGCAGATTTTTCTATCGCTTTGCGCGAAGAATATAACAACTTGCGTGATGGCTATTTAAACAGAGCAAGAGAGAAAAATTTCTTAACCATTGAAGAAGCGCGTAAGAATAAATTCAAGATTGATTGGGAAACTTTCGAACCGGTACAACCGAATTTTATCGGAACAAAAATTGTGGAAGTAGAATTGTCAGAATTAGTTGATTTTATCGACTGGACACCCTTTTTCCAATCGTGGGAATTGTTCGGAAAATATCCAGCAATTTTAACCGATGAGGTTGTCGGCGAACAAGCAACAGATTTGTTTAAAGATGCACAAATTATGTTAGCTAAAATTGTTTCTGAAAAATGGTTTACGGCAAAAGGAATTTTAGGAATTTATCCTGCGAATACAATTAATGATGATGATATTGAAGTAAATCTTCCAGATTCTAGTTACCAATTTCTAACTCTTCGTCAACAATCACAAAAAACAGTTGGTGCGCCAAATATTGCATTGTCTGATTTTATTGCGCCAAAAGAATCGAATATACAAGATTATATGGGATGTTTTTGTGTCACAACTGGATTTGGTGTCGATGAAAAAGCAGCCGAATTTGAAAGCCAATTAGACGATTATAATTCAATTTTAACGAAAGCATTGGGCGACCGTTTAGCAGAAGCTTTCGCTGAATATTTACATTTAAAAGTCCGTAAAGAAATTTGGGGTTATGCGTCAGAAGAAAACTTAACGAACAACGAATTAATCAAAGAAAATTATAAAGGAATTCGTCCTGCTCCGGGTTATCCAGCGTGTCCAGACCATCTAGAAAAACCAACCATTTGGAATATTTTAAATGTGGAAGAAAATATCGGTGTAAAATTAACGGAGAGTATGGCCATGTGGCCAGCTTCTTCTGTTTCAGGATATTATTTTGCAAATTCGGAAAGCAAATATTTCGGATTAGGAAAAATTAAAAACGATCAAGTCGAAAATTACGCCAAAAGAAGAGGAATTTCAACAGAAATCGCAACCAAATGGTTAGCACCAATCATAGCAGACTAAATAGTTGTTTTAGGTTTAAAGTTTCAAGTTCAAAAACCTGAAACCTGAAACCTGAAACTTGAAACAAAACAAAACATGAAAGTAACCCAACATATAGAAAAAGCCAACGGAAAACCTTTGTTTTCTTTCGAGATTTTGCCACCATTAAAAGGACAAAATATTCAATCGATTTTTGATAGTATCGATCCGTTAATGGAATTTAATCCGCCATTTATTGATGTTACCTATCATCGGGAAGAATATGAATTTAAAGAATTGGAAAACGGTTTATTACAAAAGAAAATTGTAAAAAAACGTCCAGGAACAGTTGGTATTTGTGCGGGAATTCAGAATAAATATAATGTAGATGCTATTCCACATATTTTGTGTGGTGGTTTTACAAAAGAAGATACTGAAAATCTATTAATCGATTTAGATTTCTTAGGAATTAATAATGTGGTAGCGCTTCGAGGTGACGCAGTTAAAAGTGAAATTTACTTCAAACCAGAAAAAGAAGGGCACGCTTTTGCTTCGGAATTAGTTTCACAAATTAAAGATTTAAATAACGGAATTTATTTGGATGCCGATTTGCAAAATTCTTCTAAAACTGATTTTTGTATTGGTGTAGCGGGTTATCCCGAAAAACACATGGAAGCGCCAAGTTTAGATAGCGACATTCATTTCTTAAAACAAAAAATTAAAAACGGAGCAGATTACATTATTACACAAATGTTTTTCGATAATAAAAAATTCTTCGATTTTGTTGCGAAATGCAGAGCAGCTGGAATCACCGTTCCAATTATTCCAGGATTGAAACCTATCGCGACAAAAAAACAACTGAATTTAATTCCACATCGATTCAGTTTAGAATTGCCAGACGATTTAATTATGGCAGTTGTAAAAGCAAAAGATAACGAAGCGGTAAAGCAAATTGGTATCGAATGGTGCATTCAACAAAGTGCAGAATTAGTGGCAGCTGGAATTCCAGTTTTACATTATTATTCAATGGGAAAAGCTGAAAATATTAAGGCAATTGCCGGTAAAATATTTTAATATCTACTAGATGTTGTTTTTAACTTATTGATTTATAACATGTTGTAGTTTGTTTTTTAGCGATTTTTTAAGCTTTATAACGATAAAATTATTGTTGATTTATCGGTTTAGTTATTTTCGTGATAATTAATTAAAAACCCAAAATCATGAAAAAAATAATACTAGTTTTTATATTGAGTTTATCGTTTCAATATGGACTTTCAAATGATAGAGATGAAGTTTTAAATCGTGCCAGAGAATTAAAAGAAAGTAAAAATTACAGTCAAGCCATAAAAGAATATGTTTCGTACATAAAGTTATTTAAAAACGAAGCGGTTAATTTAAAAGATGTTTATCTTGAGGTGGCAAATTGTTATTTTCTAAACAAAAATAATTTCATGGCATTTAAAGTAATTAAAGAAACCATTTCTAGATATGGTGCTACTAAAGAAGATTTAGAAACCAGTACTGTTTTAGATAAAAAATTATTTGAAGTCGCTTGGGCAGATATTTTTCCTGAATATACTACATTGAGAAAACAGTTTGTAAAACGACTAAATAACGTTGATATTTATGTAGAAAATAATACTGTGGAGTTAAAAACAAAATAAGTTTAGTTTAATTAAGAATAGTTAAGTATAAAAACCTCTTTAGATTCGTAAGGATTTATTGAGGTTTTTTATTTTTTTAAATGAATACGAATTTTTATCATATTGTCGCAATTTTACTTGTTATGCTATCTTTTACGCAAAATCAGAAAATGAAATGAAACAATATTGCTGAATAGTTAGAATAAGATTCAAAAAGCAATTTTGTAAAGCTTAAAAATGGGGCTTTCGGAGCGTTTCAATTTTGGTGAATTAAAATTATATTTTTAACTTAGAGAATATAATTCAAATACCACTGTATTATGAAAAAAATTATCTTCCTATTCGTTATGTTATTTGTGGGGCAAATAACTTTTGCAAAAGACAAAGATTTACTGTTAAAAGAAGCAAGGCAATTTGCTTTAGATAAAAATTATAATGCAGCTATTGAATCGTATAAGGCTTATGTGAAATTAGCCAAAAAAGATGATTTAAAAGAGGTGTATTTTGAATTCGCTAATTGTTATTTTAAAAGTAACGATACCAAAATGGCGGTTAAAACTTTAAAAACTTCAATTAAAAAACATGGATTAACAGAAGAAGATTTGATTTATAGTCAAGTGTTAGATGCTAAACTATCTGATATAACAATTGCCGAATTATATAGTGATTTTTCTAGATTAAGAAATCGATATGTTACTTATCAAGAAAGAAATTAAACAATTAATGCGTTGATTGTTTTTAAAATCTCTTCGTAAATATGTTTTTATGAAGAGATTTTTTTTGTGAAAATAAAAACCTACTTCGTCTTTTCTCTAAAAACTTTCTCTAAATTTTTACCTAAATCAGCAATTTGAGCATCTTCCACAATTTTCCCTTTGTGAATAATAATAATTCTATCGCAGATAGCTTCCACTTCTTGCATGATATGTGTAGATAAAAATACGGTTTTGTCTTTACCAATATTCTTAATTAATTCTCTAATTTCCACCAACTGATTCGGGTCTAAACCTGTAGTTGGTTCATCTAAAATCAAAACATCAGGATTGTGAAGTAAAGCCGTAGCCAAACCTACACGCTGACGAAATCCTTTAGAAAGTTCGCCAATTTTTTTATGACATTCCGGAGTTAAACCTGTCAATTCAATCACTTCTTGAATACGAGATTTGTCTGTTTTATGCACATCTGCACTAAACTCTAAATACTCACGAACATATAAATCCAAATACAATGGATTGTGTTCTGGTAAATAACCAACCGATTGTTGTACACTTTTTTGAGCAGTTGTTACGTCAAAACCATTTACGGTCGCTTCACCTTCATCTGCCGTTAAGTAGGTCGTCAATATTTTCATTAAAGTCGATTTTCCAGCTCCATTCGGACCTAAAAAACCTACAATTTCGCCTTTGCTTACAGAAAAACTTACGTTATCCAACGCTTTTTGAGTTCCGTATGTTTTGGTAATATTTTTTACTTCTATTGACATCTTCTTGTTTTCAACAAAAATAATAAATAAATGCAATACTATAATAGATAAATTTAAGTTAATGTTGATTTTGTTGTTCACTTTTTTAGTACATTTGTTAAACAAAATAACATTATTATGGCTGCACCAAAAAAAAAGAAAGTAATTACAGAAGATGTAATTGTTTCTGCATACACAGATTATTGTTTAACGCATGGTAAAAAACCAAATTCGGTTTATGAATTCGCCAAGCTAAATACTATGGAAGAAAGTGATTTTTATCAATTTTTTGCTTCTTTTGAGTTTTTAGAAAAGCAATATTTTGTTTCTATGTTTGCTTACACGTTAGAATTATTAGAAAAAAATGAAGCTTATCATTCCTACGAAAGTGCGGATAAATTATCAGCGTTTTATTTTACTTTTTTCGAAATGGCAACGGCAAATAGAAGTTTTGTTATTCATTTGTTAAAACAAGACAAAAATCCAATGAAAAACTTAGGGAAATTGTCAAAACTTCGTGAAGTGTATTTAGATTATACCTTAACTATTTTAGAAAAACCAATTAAAATTGAACAAGAAACTGTAGTGAAAATTCAGGATAAAGTGTTACAAGAAGCGTCTTGGTTACAATTTCTTTCAATATTCAATTTTTGGATGAATGACGAATCTCCAAATTTTGAAAAAACAGATGTTTTCATAGAAAAATCAGTAAAAGCGAGTTTCGATTTAGCCTATAACATTCCAACACAAAGTGTAATTGATTTCGGAAAATTTTTATGGAAAGAGCAAATGAATGGCATGTTTTCTAAATCATAAATTCAACAAAAAATAATGAAAAAAATAGACAGTATTCCAACAGGAAAGATTGAGCGCGTAACAAAACTGGTTACCACTGGAGTGAAAGTTGGAGGAAATTACCTAAAATATTATGGCGAAAAAGTGATTAATCCTTCTTTAACTAAAGATAAATTACATGAAAATAATGCTTCTGATATTTATGACGGACTAAAAGAATTAAAAGGGAGTGCTTTAAAAGTCGCTCAAATGCTAAGCATGGAGAAGAATTTATTGCCGCAATCTTACACGGATAAGTTTTCGTTGTCGCAATTTTCTGTTCCACCTTTGTCAGCGCCTTTGGTTCGAAAAACATTTAAAACGTATTTCAAACAATATCCAGAAGAATTATTTGATGCTTTTTCACCGGATTCTATAAACGCAGCAAGTATTGGTCAAGTGCATAAAGCGAAGAAAGACGGGAAAGAATTAGCAGTAAAAATTCAATATCCAGGCATTCGAGAAAGTATTAGTTCCGATATTGCTTTAGTGAAACCAATTGCGATTAGAATGTTTAATTTACAAGGTACTTCAGACGAGTATTTTCAAGAAGTAGAAGATAAATTAACGGAAGAAACCGATTATAAATTGGAAATTTCGCAGTCGATGAAAGTCATTGAAGATTGTGAGAAAATCGAAAACTTATTATTTCCACATTACTATCCAGAATATTCTTCAGATAAAATTATCACCATGGATTGGATGAACGGTATTCATTTATCTGAATTTTGTTCGAGCAATGCTTCTCAAGAACAACGCGATAAAGTCGGACAAACCTTGTGGAATTTCTACATGTACCAAATTCATCAATTGAAGAAATTTCACGCCGATCCGCATCCTGGAAACTTTTTGGTTGACAAAAACGTCAATTTAATTGCAATTGATTTCGGTTGCATGAAAGAAATCCCAAATGATTTTTATGTGCCGTATTTTGAAGTTTCTACTCCAGAATCATTAAAAGACATGGCGTATTTTACTAAAAAATTATATGAGTTAGAAATTCTAAAAACTACCGATTCTCCAAAAGAATTAGCATTTTTCACAGACATGTTTCATGAGTTATTAAGCGTCTTTACACAACCGATTCAATCAGATGTTTTTGATTTTGCACAACCCGAATTTCAATCTCAAATTGCAGCTTTGAGTGAAAAATTTGCAAGTGATAAAACTTTAAGAAAAATGAATGGAAATAGAGGCTCTAAACATTTTATATATGTAAACCGCACCTTTTTTGGCTTATACAGTTTAATGTTCGATATCAAAGCAAAAGTAAAAATTAACGATTTTAAAAAATATTTAAATTAAAACATTAAATGAAAAACTACTTAATAATTGGCGGTAGCAAAGGTGTTGGTGAGCAAATTGTAAAAGAATTATCCGAAAAAGGTGATTTTTGTCACGTCATTTCTCGTACTGAACCAACTTATATATTTAACGGTAATTGGTATCAATTAGATGCTTTAACAGAAGAATTACCAACCATTGAAGCTATTGATGGTTTGGTATATTGTTTGGGAAGTATCAATTTAAAACCTTTCAATCGCTTAAGTTTAGAAGATTTTAATGCCGATTTAAACGTGAATTTTTTCGGAGCTTTAAAAGCGTTTCAATATTACCTGCCAACTTTAAAAAAGTCAGAACATGCAAGCGTTGTGATGTTTAGTACAGTTGCGGTTCAGTCTGGAATGCCCTATCATGCCAGTATCGCCGCAGCAAAAGGAGCAGTAGAAGGTTTAGTGAAAAGTTTAGCGGCAGAATTCGCGCCAAAAATTAGAGTCAATGCCATCGCGCCATCCTTAATTGATACACCTTTAGCAGCGGGAATTTTACGTTCAGATCAAATTAAAGAAAACATGATAGCGAAACATCCGTTAAAACGAATTTTAAATCCAATTGACGTTTCAAAAACGGCTTGTTTTTTGCTTTCTGAAGATTCAAATGGTATAACTGGACAAATAATTGTTCAAGATAATGGCTTAGTGAGTTTAAGTTATTAATTTTTTACGTTTGTATGAAATATTTTTCTACATTTGTTTTTCGATAACAAAATAATGAACACAAATTCTACATTTTATAACAATTCTTTTTATTTCTTCTGGAACGAGGACAGGGATTGTTATGGTGTTATTTGATGATAAATTAAAAAGATAATTAACTATATATAAACAATCCCGATGTAAATCGGGATTTTTTTTTGCCCATATGGAAACAAAAATTGCAATTCAAGGAATCAAAGGCTCGTTTCACCATCAAGTCGCACAAAACTATTTTCAATCTAATATAGAGTTGGAGGAATGTTTGTCGTTTCCTGATTTGGTTAAAAGTTTGAAAAAAAACAAGGTTCATAACGGAATAATGGCGTTAGAAAATTCTATTGCAGGCTCAATTATTCCTAATTATGCACTAATTGATCAAAATGATTTGCAAATTGTTGGAGAATATTATCTCAACATTCACATGAATTTAATGGTGTTGAAAGGGCAAAAAATTGAAGATATTATGGAAGTACATTCGCATCCAATTGCACTTTTGCAATGTGCCGTTTTCTTTAGTCAATATCCACATATCAAATTAGTAGAAAGTGTCGATACTGCTGAAACCGCTCAACGAATTCAAGAACAACAATTAAAAGGATTAGGAGCGATTGCAGCGCCAATTGCAGCAGAAATGTATGGTTTAGAAATTATCGCAGCTGGAATTCATACCATAAAAAGTAATAAAACCCGATTTGTGATTTTAAAGAACGAAAACAAAGCGTTTCGAAAAGAAAAAATTAACAAAGCTTCAATCAAATTTGAATTAGAAGACTTGCAAGGTGGCTTGGCTACTGTTTTAAATGCGTTGAATGTTTGCCAACTAAATCTAACTAAAATTCAATCGTTACCTATTATAGAAACACCTTTTCAATACTCCTTTTTTGTAGATGTCGTTTTTGAAAAATATAAATATTATGAAAAAGGAAAAGAGATATTAGAATTAATGACAAAAAATTTCAAAGTGTTAGGCGAATATAGTAAAGGAGAACAATGATAAAAACAGCCAATAGATTACATAGTGTTCAGGAATACTATTTTTCAAGAAAATTAAAAGAAGTGAGTCAGCTAGTAAGTGAAGGAAAACCGATTCTTAATATGGGAATTGGTAGTCCAGATTGCGCGCCTTCAGACAAAGTAATGTTAGCGATTCAAAAGGCATTATTTGATGTGAAAGCACACGAATATCAAAACTATCAAGGTTTACCTGAGTTACGAAATGAGATGGCCAATTTCTATAAAGCGCAATTTCAAGTCACGCTAAATCCAGATTCGGAAATCTTACCATTAATGGGTTCGAAAGAGGGAATTATGCATATATCTATGGCTTTTTTAAATGAAGGTGACGAAGTATTAATTCCAAATCCTGGCTATCCGACTTACGAATCTGTTACTCAATTGGTGGGAGCAAAGGCTGTTTTTTATGATTTAGAGGAATCAACTAATTGGGAACCTAATTTCGAAGTTTTAGAAAAACAAGATTTATCCAAAGTAAAACTAATGTGGGTGAGTTATCCACACATGCCAACTGGCGCAAAAGGGAGCGTTGATTTATTTGAAAGATTAGTGAATTTTGCTAAAAAACATCAAATCTTATTGGTTAACGACAATCCGTATAGTTTTGTTTTAAACGATACTCCCATTTCATTATTACAAATTAAAGATGCAAAAGAGGTGGTTTTAGAATTGAATTCCTTGAGTAAAACATTTAATATGGCGGGCTGGCGTGTTGGAATGGTTAGCGGCGACGCTTCTTTAATTGCTTCTGTGTTAAGAGTAAAAAGCAATATGGATAGCGGCATGTTTTATGGGATTCAAAAAGGTGCTATTGAAGCGTTGAAATTAGGAAAAGAATGGTTTTCTGATTTGAATATAAAATATAATAAAAGACGTGAATTGGTTTTTCAATTAGCAGAAAAATTGGGTTGTACTTATGATGCTACGAGTGTTGGACTATTCGTTTGGGCTAAAATTCCAGATGAAGAAAAATCTTCAGAAAGTTTTGTCAATACTTTATTGAGAGAAAAAAATCTATTTGTAGTGCCAGGGACAATTTTTGGTTCAAATGGTGAAAAATACATTCGTTTTTCGCTTTGCGTTTCGGAAGAAAAAATTAAAGAAATATTAAATAAAATATAAAAGGAGTTACCTTTGTAAAACAATTATACTATGGAAATTACAAAAGAACATAAACAATGGTTGGTCGATTTTAATTTAAATCACCCATTAGTCATAGCTGGTCCGTGTAGCGCAGAAACGGAAGAACAAGTATTGAAAATTGCACACGAATTGAAAAATTCTGATGTGTCGATTTTTCGTGCTGGAATATGGAAACCAAGAACACGTCCGGGTGGATTTGAAGGTGTGGGCGAAATTGGACTAAAATGGTTGCAAAAAGCGAAAGCCGAAACCGGTTTATTAATGGCTACAGAAGTCGCAAATGCAAATCACGTGAAGTTGGCTTTAGAACATGATATTGATGTGTTATGGATTGGTGCACGAACGACTGTAAATCCTTTTGCGGTTCAAGAAATTGCGGATGCTTTAAAAAACACAGACAAAATTGTTTTAATAAAAAATCCAGTAAACCCTGATTTATCTTTATGGATTGGTGGCGTGGAACGTTTATATAATGCTGGAATTAAGAAATTAGGCGTCATTCATAGAGGATTTTCAACTTACGAAAAAACAAAATTCAGAAATAATCCAGAATGGCAAATTGCGATTGATTTGCAAAATAAATTCCCTAATTTACCACTAATTTGTGATCCTTCGCACATTACTGGAAAACGTGATATGATTCAGGAAGTTTCACAACAAGCGTTAGATTTAAATTACGATGGATTAATTATTGAAACACATACTGATCCAGATAATGCTTGGAGTGATGCGGCTCAGCAAGTAACGCCAGCTTCCTTAAAACAAATTTTCATCGATTTGAAAATGCGAAAAGAAACGGATGAAAATGCAGAATGGAACAAAGCCATGGCCATGCAACGTGCTTATATTGATGAATTAGATACGAAATTGATTGAGATTTTAGGAAAACGTATGAAGTTAGCCGAAAAAATCGGTCAACTTAAAAAAGAGAAAAACGTGGCGATTTTACAAAATAAACGTTGGAATGAAATTTTAGGTCGAATGATTTTAGATGGAGAAGAAAAAGGTTTAAATGAAGATTTCGTTTTGAGAATATACAAAGCCATTCACCAAGAAAGTATCGCACATCAAGAAAAAATAATTAACAAATAAAAGAAGAAATACTATCTTTGTTCTAACTTACGATGTATCAAAATCAATTATCGTAAATCAAAATTAAAAATGACAGGAACCGTTTATAAATCTACCGGAAGTTGGTATTACGTAAAATCTGAAGATAACAAATTTTACAATTGTCGTATCAAAGGTAAATTCCGAATGAAAGGTATTAAAAGTACCAATCCAATTGCGGTAGGAGATGTGGTGGATTTTGATTTGGACGAAACAGTTGATGAAGTAAATGGAATCATAACAAATATTCACGATCGTAAAAATTATATCGTTCGTAAATCGGTAAATTTATCGAAACAAACACATATTATTGCTTCCAATATTGATATTGGTTTTTTAATTGTTACGATTAATAATCCAATTACTACCACAAGTTTTATCGATAGATTTTTGGTTACCGCAAAAGCATACGGAATTGAAGCTATACTGATTTTTAATAAAATTGATACTTTTGACGATGTTACTTTAGACGAACAACTGTATTTGCAACATACTTATGAGCAAATTGGTTATAAATGTTTACGAGTTTCGGCAACAGATAACAAAGGTGTT
>JAUMDQ010000073.1:0-6812 GCA_032121715.1 Flavobacterium sp. | reverse complement strand
CTCAAACAAATATCTTAATCCTAATGAAGAAGCAAATTGATCTTTAAATTTCGATTGCGCTGAAACTCGCATTCCTGGACGAATGGAGAATTTCTTCGTGGCTTTAATTTCAGAAGAAACAAAGAAATCATAATTTTCAAGTGTTTTACGAATCGGAACAATGCTATTATTCGCTTCTTGAACCAAAGAAAATCCTTTGTTGTTGACAATTTCATAACCCAATTGTAAATCGATTTTTTTATCTGTAAAGAAATTGCTCAATGTTCCAGTAGAATAAAGAACTTCCATCGATTGATCTTTTACAATCAAATTATTTCCTTCTGTTTTCGATTGTAAATAATACCTAAAATCTTCCACATTTCTTTCTTGTTTTTGATGTGAAACAGAAACGTTATAATTTAATTTTGAGAAAAGTTTACCAGTTGTGTTTAAATTATGAAAATATCTGTTGACCAAATATTTTTTGTCACTCGCATAACGATAAGATCCAAATTCTGTATTATAACCTGATTGCACAGTACTGTTATAGAAGTCGATATTTTCATCGAAATATTCAAGTTTGTAAAACGTACTGAAATTATTTTTACGATATGAGAGTAATATGGTAGAATTTATTTGTTCTTTCGGAAGCCATCTGAATCCTCTCTTTTGGTCGTTTTCTTTGTAATCTTTTCCTTTTTTATCATTTAAGAAACCTTGAAAATCATTTCGGTTCGCACCCAAACTCACAAACCAATTATCATTTATTAAATGCGAAATTTTTAAAGCTTGAATATGCTTGCCACGATCAAAAAGTGAAAACTCATCTTTAACCGTTTCTTCTTGCGTCGTTGCAGAAATATTCCATTTATTTTGCGATGATTTTTTGGTCACAATATTCAAAATACCACTAACCGCATTGGCTCCGTGAGTCACGCCCATCGAACCTTCTACAATTTCTATTTGCTCGATGTCGTTTAAATTGATTTGAGATAAATCAGTATTGTTTCCTAAACCGGCTTCGTTAACCAAAGGCACATTATCTACTAAAATCTTAAAGTATTGCGCGTCTAAACCAAATAAAGAAACGGTAGAACGACCACTTGTTCCGTTTGGTGTTACGGTAATATTCAAATACTGACTCAAAACATCGGACAAAGTAGTAGCGGCTAAATTCTGAATGTCTTTTGCGGTAATCAATCGCACATTAAAAACGGATTTCTTTATTGATTGAGGAGCAAATTGTCCAGTTACTACAACTTCTTTTATTGAAGTAGCTTGGATTGTATCTTTTATTTTATTTTGTGAAAAGGATTTAAACACTAGTAATAGCAGTATATAGCGCAAGATTTTCATTATATTTAATTAGACTTAATAAAAATATTTTGACAAATATATATATTATTTTTATTTAGAATGAATAAAAATAAATATATTTGCATCAGAAATTTAATCTTAAAACATAACAGTATGAAAATCAATTCATTTATTTTTTCAACAGCATTATTGCTAGTTGGTTTTTCAGGAAAAAGTCAGGATGTAAAAAAGAAAGAAGATGTAAAAGCTATTAAATCGATGTGTGGTTGCTACGAAGTGCAATTCAATTTTGCGGAAACTTTCAGTTATTCTAAAGATAGTTTGTATAAAAAATCGCCAGTAAAACAAGAAACGGCTTTAGAATGGGTAGAACTAATTGAAGACCAACCAAATAAAATTTCGTTGCAACATTTATTAATTACTGGTAAAACAGGAGAATCAATTGTAAAGCATTGGCGTCAAGATTGGTTGTTTGAAAACACAAAATTTTATACTTTCAACAAAGAAACGACGTGGAATTTTGAGCAGTTATCTCCAAAAGAAGTAAAAGGACAATGGACACAAAAAGTATATCAAGTAGATGATAGTCCAAGATATGAAGGAACAGCAACTTGGGTGCATGCCGATGGAAGACATTATTGGGAAAACACCACCGATGCGCCATTGCCAAGAAGAGAACATTCTATAAGAAATGATTATAATGTTTTGAAAAGAACGAATGTGCAAGAAACAACTGCAACTGGTTGGATTCACGATCAAGATAATGCTAAATTGATTAGAAAAAATACCGAAAAAGACGTGTTGTTAGCACAAGAAAAAGGGCATGATGTGTACACAAAAGTGGACGATTCTAAATGTAAAATTGCACAAGACTGGTGGAAAAAAAACAATGCGGTTTGGAAAAAAGTAAGAGATCAGTGGGAAATTGTTTTCTTGCAAAATAAAGATTTAACTTTAGAGAAAAAAGTAGATAATCAGCCTTTGTTTATGAAGTTATTTGATTTAAAGCCAGACGCTTCAAAAGAAGAGGTTGCTAAAATTATAGAAAGTTATATCACTAAATAAATTGATTATGTGTTGCGATTTTACAAGAGTTAAAGAAACAAAAAATGGGATTTTAATTTATATGAATCATTGCAAAAAATTTCAATTGAGTTTTAATAATTTACATTTTAGTTTAGATATAATTGAATTAGAAACATTTAAAAATTACTTAAGAAAAGTTGATATTAGTTATTGGGAAAACGAATACGAACATTCTATTTATAATAAGAAAATTCCAATTCCTACTTTGCAGAAAAATTTTATCATTCTAATTGACAGATATGAATTGTTTGAACTTTTAAGTTTACTCGATTTTAATAAAGAAAAGAAAAGTTTTTTAACTTATAAAGATTTTGATGATAAAATCAATTTCAATTAATTTTTTAGAGTTATTAAGGAAAGCCCGCTTTTATGAAGCAGGCTTTTTAATTTTATTTCAAATAAAACCTAATTCCTAAGAAGCCTCTAATTCCTTGGTTTGGCGCATAAACATATGCTGGATCAAATGTTAAAGCATACGGATTTTCTGGTGTGGCAATTACATTTCCATTTCCGTCAAATTGTACATTTTCATCAAAGGGATCATTTGGCCTAGCAATTAAAAAAGCATTTTTTTTATTTGGTGTCCAATTTAATAAATTCTTAATCCCACCATATATTTCAAATTTATTGTTCCATTTATAAGTCGTTTGAATGTTTTGAATGCTCCAAATTGGCGAGGTTTCCGCTCTTGGATCTAAGCTACTTAATAAAGGCAATCGCATCGGACCGTACAAATTCCCAGTATAATCAAAAGATAAATTCCATTCTAAAATTTCATAAGAAATGGCCCAATTCGCACTATATTTCTCTGTTAAAATTGGGGTACTTGTTACTCCGTTTTTTGTGTTTTTACTTTCTAAAATACTCGCGCCTAAAATTGCTTTTAATCCAAAATTTGACATATAATCAATATTCATACTTATTCCTTTAGTTTCCGCAAATCCATTTAAGTTTTTGTAAATGATTTGGTTCGGATTTGTGTCATAATCTGGAATAATTTGATTCGAAAAATGCGTATACCAAGCAGAAACATCAAATCCTAAAAAGGAAGCGTTTTCAAATCGTATCTTTTTCAAATAATTTAAATTCACATTAAACGATTTTTCTGGATTCAAATTTTCAGTGACAATTACATCTCTTGAACCTGTAAGCGCGGCATGTTCTTCTGTAAATAAATTCACCACTCTAAAACCAGTTCCTGCATTAATTCTGAAAATATCAGAATCGGTAAATTTCCATTTGTAAGCGATTCTTGGTGTGTAAATATAACCGTGATTGTTGTTATAATCTAGTCGACTTCCTAACAAAATACTGTGCATTTTTGCCAATTTAATTTCGTCTTGTCCGAAAATACTATAAATGTTTGTTCTTTCTGGTTTAACTGTAGCCGTTGTGTTGTCATTATAAAATTGATAACGATACGCACTACCGATTAATAAATCGTGGTTACCTAATTTTTTATCCCAAGTGAATTGTCCGAAACCAATTTGCTGTTGTGCGGCATATTTTGTAGTTCCATAATAAGAATCCTGATTGTGATTTGTAGCTGAAAACGAGAAATATATTTTTTCTGAAACTGGTAATTGATATTTTCCAATTATTTCTTGGCGAGACGTGTAAATACTTTCTCCATAAACCTGATTTGTTCCACGATACGATTTGTTCCAATTCATTTCGCCGCCCCAACGGTCTTCGTAAAAAAATCTTCCAGCTAAAGTGAACAGTTTATTATCTTTTCTAATGAAATTCCATTTGTTAAAAATCGAAATTCGTTCTTGTAAAGTGACATCTGTAAAATTGTCGTGATTGTTGTCCATTGGTGAATTGTAATTGTAATAATTCAAACCCACTAACGTATTTGCTTTGTTTTTTATGTTCTTTTTGAAACCCAAATCTAAATTATTTTCTAACCAAGAAGTAGTGAAGAAATCTGCAGAAAAAATCGGAGCTTGAGTGGCGTTTTTAGTAATAATATTGATTAATCCACCAACGGCTTCACTTCCATATAAAGAAGAAGCTGGACCTTTTACAATTTCAATTCTATCAATTAAAGAATTCGGAATTCCAGATAAGCCATAAACTGTAGAAAGGGAACTCACAATTGGCATTCCGTCAATTGTTACCATCGTATATGGACCTTCTAAACCATTAATGTGAATATCACCCGTGTTACAAATATTGCAATTCAATTGTGGTCGCACGCCATTAACATTTTGTAGAGCTTCAAAAATATTAGAAGTTGGGTTTTTCTTTAAGAAAGTTGCTGTATAAATTTCTACTGGAACCGGTGTTTCTAAACGTGAAACTGCTTTTAAAGTTCCTGTAACTACAACTTCTTCTATATTACTATCGGAAGCTCTAACATCAAAAATAATTTCTTTGGTTTCGTTATTTAAGTTGACTTGTTTTCTTTGATTGTAATTTTCGAATGTAAGTTCTAGTGTGTGTTTTCCATTCGGAATACTATCAAATACAAACGTTCCTAAAGAATCTGGAATAGTTTTTTTACCTAATTCCAAAATAGTAATAATTGTCGTTTTGTTTTGAAACGGTTTTATTTTTCCAGTAATTTTTGATTGCGAATTTCCTGCAATTGAAATTAGAATAATTAGTATCGAAAATATATTTTTCACTTTATTTAATTTAATTTTTAGACAAAACTAAAAATATTATTTGTAGTAATGAAATATTATTCACTATTTTTGTTGAAACGTATTTTATGACTACCTCTGAAGAAAACTATTTAAAAGTAATTTATCATTTATCTAACCTTTCCCCAAAAGGTGTGAATACGAATGCTATTGCTGGAATGTTAGATACAAAAGCCTCATCTGTAACGGATATGCTTAAAAAATTATCGGACAAAGAATTGGTAGACTATCAAAAGTATCAAGGTGTTTTTTTAACCGAAAAAGGGAAGTTAAATGCGAAGATGATTGTAAGAAATCACCGTTTATGGGAAGTTTTTTTAGTAGAAAAATTAGGTTTTGCATGGGATGAAGTACATGAAGTAGCCGAAGAATTAGAACACATTCGTTCGGAGAAATTAATCAATCAGTTGGATAAGTTCTTAAATTTCCCAAGTTTTGATCCGCATGGTGACCCAATTCCAAACGCTAAAGGAGAAATTCCAACCATTGCGAAACAATTACTTTCAGAAATTGAAAATGGAATAATTATAACTTGTGTGGGTGTAAAAGATACTTCTGTAGATTTTTTACAGTATTTAAACAAACAACAAATTTCATTAGGTACAAAAATTAAAGTTTTAGAAAAAGAAGCTTTTGATGGAACCATAAAAATTGAAATTAATAATACCGTTTTAGTGATATCGGATAAAATTGCTAATAATTTATACGTAAAATAATATGTATCAAGATTTAATTGAATATTTAGAGAGTATTGACCCAATTTTAGCAGCATTTTACGCTACTATGTTTACTTGGATTGTTACTGCAGCTGGAGCTTCTTTGGTATTCTTTTTTAAAACGATGAACAGAGCCGTTTTAGATGGAATGTTAGGTTTTACTGGAGGTGTAATGGTGGCAGCAAGTTATTGGAGTTTATTAGCGCCAGCTATAGAAATGAGTGAAGGCGAAGGTTTTACTAAAGTAATTCCAGCTGCGAGTGGTTTTTTAATGGGGGCTTTGTTTTTATTTGCTTTAGACAAAACGTTACCACATTTACATATTAATTTTAAAACGGCAGAAGGAATAAAATCGCCTTGGCAACGAACAACTTTATTGGTTTTAGCCATAACATTGCACAATATTCCAGAAGGTTTAGCAGTTGGGGTTTTATTTGGTGGAGTAGCTGCTGGGATTCCGGAAGCTTCTATTGCTGGCGCAGTTACTTTGGCGATTGGTATTGGAATTCAAAATTTTCCTGAAGGAATTGCGGTTTCTATGCCGTTACGAAGAATGGGAATGAGTAGAAGAAAAAGTTTTATGTATGGGCAATCGTCTGCAATTGTAGAACCCATTGCTGGAGTTTTAGGAGCGCTTGCCGTAACCTTTTTTACTCCAATTTTACCTTACGCTTTGGCCTTTGCTGCTGGAGCAATGATTTTCGTTGTGGTAGAAGAAGTTATTCCAGAAACGCAACAAGATAACAATACGGATATTGCCACTTTAGGTTTTATTGGCGGCTTTATTGTAATGATGAGTTTGGATGTAGCTTTAGGATAATTTAATATATTTAGTATGAAAAAATTAATTTTAGTTCTCGGTTTGTTTGCTTTGGTGGCATGTAAATCGGCAAAAGAAAACCGAAATGAAGTTGTAATTACTTCCAAAAATGAAGTGGTTACGAATGATTATACTATTGTAATTAATAAAATTGTTTCCGATTCTAGATGCCCAGTAGGAACTACCTGTATTTGGGCAGGCGAAATAGTTATGGAAATAAGTGTTTTACAAAACAAAGAAATC
>JAUMDQ010000072.1:3954-6818 GCA_032121715.1 Flavobacterium sp. | reverse complement strand
GTTTTCCTTCCGCATCAACCGTTAATAAAAACAATGAGTTTTTTGAGTCTGATGTGAAAATTGTTTTAGTGCTTCTTTTTGTTTTCTTATCATTTTCAGCAGCTAAGTTTGAAGTTAAATCTTCATAAACAATATACGTTTTATCATTTTTAAATGTAGAAATTACAGATGGATTCCCCGCATTTTTCTGATATTTTGGTGTTCTTGTGATAGATTCAATATTTGTATTTTTGTCTGTTTGAATACATGCAATATCACAATAGTAATAAATGTAAGTTTCTCTATATCCACCATTTGGAGTAGTTGATCTAATAATTACAAGTTTGTACTGTTCTGCAACTATAGAATATCCACCATTACTTTTTTCGTAAATTGCTCTAATTTTATAGGGTACATAATCTTCACTTTTCTTTATTTCATCAGGATATAAACCTGGTACTTTTAACATTTTAGATTCGCTTAGTTTTAAAGTATTGCAATCTAAAGTTGCGAAAAACATTTCATCAGATAGTAATTTTTTCTTTCCACCTTTAAGGTTTGTTAAAAATCCTGTACAGAAAAAAGTGTTGTTTTTTCCAGAAATAATATCAATATATGAAATATCATTTCCTGCATAGTCAAAATCAAATTCTTTAATCGTTTTGTCTTTTGCAAAAACAATTAGTTTATAGTAATATTCACTTTCCCCTTTAACTTTTTCTTTTTTCTCTTTTATAACTTTAGCTAAAATGTATACGTTTCCGATGTTGTCAACTCGTACTTCTTCTGTAGAATAGTTTTTAGATTTTATTGGTAATGAAGCTGCTCCTTCATTTAAAACATCAGTAATTCCATTGTTGTATACTTTATAAACAAGAACATTTGGGTCTTTTCTTCTTCCTGTATTTTCATGATAAACTAATACTTTTGATGAATCTGGAGAAATACTTCTTAATCCAAAGTTAATTGATTTGTCGTCATCATTTACTTCATCAACAACGTTTAGCTTATCCATTGTTTTTAAATTAAAATCACTATAACCTGTATATAAAAAAGTTTTGTCTGCTTTTTTTTGTCTTTCAGTAATGAAATGTAAAATACTATTTTTTAAGAAGTAAGCGCCACCATAATAGTATTTTTTATCTTCTAAATTGAAAGAAATATTTTTTTCGTTTTTCAAGTTCATGTTACTGTCGTAAGTACGACCGATAAGCTGATCTTCTTTGTTAGTGTGAGTTGTGTAATACAATCCGCCTTTTCCTCCTAAGATTGAGATGTAACCTTTAGTTGGGATTTTTTCAGCCCATTTCAATGTAATTTCTTGGGAATTAGCTGTTTGCGCCAAAACAAGTAAAGTAAATAAGAATTTTTTCATGATTTAATTTAGGTGATTAATAAGTTTGAGCAAATATATATATATTTGCCAAAATTTTTAATAAATATTTAACATGAAAAAAATTATTTTTCTTAGCCTACTATTTTCTGGTTTTTCATTTGCTCAAACTAATGGTGCTACAGAACAAACATCAAGTAAAATTAAAGTTTATTCGCCTTCATCAAGCGTAAAAGCTGTGTCTGAAACCTATAAATGGACTGTAAAAACAGATATCTTTAGTTATGTGTCTGGTGAATTCCCAATAATTGGTGAATATCGTTTTGCAAAAAAATTAAGTGCAGAAGTTTCTGCAGGTTTAACTTTTGGTCTATATGAAAATTTCGGATTATTTGAAGACGGCTATTCTGGTGAAGGTTCTAGTTTTTCAACTAAAGCTGCAATGGGTTCTTCTTTTAGAGGTGGTGTTAAATTTTATCCGTCTTCAGATTATGATGCGATAGAAGGTTGGGCTTTTGGACTTCAAGTGTTTTCAAGAACAAATAACAGAGAGTATACAACTGAATATTACAGCACAGAAAATTATGATTTATCTGGAGAAAAAGATTCAAGAACTAAAACTGGTTTGGCTTTAACAATATCTAAACAAGTATTTTGGGACTCAAATATTAGTTTTGAATATATTTTAGGAATTGGTTTTGCTTCTGTAAAGCATGATTTTTTAACTGAAAATTATGAATATGATGGTTCTGGTAATTCAACATCTTATTTAAAACCTAATAGTATTAAAGAAACAATTCCTAATTTTCAATTAGGTTGTAGAATTGGTTTTGGAAACTAATTAAAATAAAATCATAAAAAAAGAGAGCAATTGCTCTCTTTTTTTATGATTTATTTGCCAATTGTCCGCAAGCGGCATCAATATCTTTTCCGCGACTTTTTCTAACTTTCACTACAATATTGTTTTTTTCTAAAGCAATAATGTAATCTTTTGTAGCTTGTTCGCTAGCTTGTTGGAAATCGCCATCATCAATCGCATTGTATTCAATAAGGTTGACTTTACACGGTACGTATTTACAAAATTTAACCAAAGCATCAATGGAAGCTTTGTCGTCATTGATATCTTTCCAAACTACATATTCGTATGTTATTTTGTTTTTCGTTTTGGTATACCAATATTCTAAGGCTTCACGCAATTCTGTTAATGGAAAATTTTTTGTAAAAGGCATGATTTCATTTCGAGTCGCTTCAATTGCTGAATGCAAAGAAACCGCTAAATTGAATTTTACATCATCATCAGCCATTTTTTTAATCATTTTTGAAACGCCAGAAGTTGAAACCGTAATCCGTTTTGGCGACATACCTAATCCTTCGTTAGAAGTAATCATGTCAATCGCTTTCATCACGTTTGGGTAATTCATTAAAGGTTCGCCCATTCCCATGAAAACAATATTTGAAAGTGGTCTGTCATAATACAATTTACTTTCATTATCAATGGCTACAACTTGGTCGTAAATTTCACCAGGCGTTAAATTTCGCATGCGTTTTAAAC
>JAUMDQ010000072.1:0-3944 GCA_032121715.1 Flavobacterium sp. | reverse complement strand
CCCACTTGACTTGAAACACAAGCTGTAGTTCTAGTTTTTGTCGGAATAAGTACGCTTTCTACAATTAAATCATCGTGTAAACGAACTGCATTTTTAACTGTTCCGTCTTCACTACGTTGCATGGTGTCCACTTTTACATGGTTAATAACGAAGCTGGCTTCTAACATGGCGCGAGTTTCCTTCGAAACATTGGTCATGTTTTCAAAAGAATGTGCACTTTTACTCCATAACCATTCGTAAATTTGATTGCCACGAAAGGCTTTGTCTCCGTTAGTCACGAAAAATTCTCTTAATTGCTCTTTTGATAAAGCTCTGATGTCTTTTTTGTCTGCTTGCATGGTGCAAAAGTACTATTAATGTGCCAATTAATCAATTTTCAATATGCCAATTTAATGAAACGCTGATTTTATTAATTCTAGAAATTTCTTTAATCTGTGTTTAAAACATTTGAATTTGTACTTTTGTGCTTTGAAATTTAAACAATTATGCACTTTATATCAGAAGATTTAGAAAATTACGTAGCCAATCATTCGCAACAAGAACCAGAATTGTTGGTAAAGTTGAATAAAGAAACACATCAGAAAGTTTTGCAACCTAGAATGTTAAGCGGACATTTTCAGGGAAGAGTTTTGAGCATGTTGTCTAAAATTATTAATCCGAAATTTATTTTAGAAGTAGGAACGTATACGGGTTATGCAGCTTTGTGTTTGGCAGAAGGTTTACAAGAAAATGGAACTTTAGATACGATTGATATTAACGAAGAATTAGAAGAAATTCAACAAAAATATTTTGATTTGTCGCCTTATTCGAATCAAATATTTCAGCATATTGGTGATGCTATTGAAATTATTCCAACCTTAAATAAAAAATTCGATTTGGTTTTCATTGATGCAGATAAAGAAAATTACATCAATTATTTTCATTTAATTGTGCCATTGATGAATAAAGGCGGAATCATTTTGTCTGATAATGTGTTATGGAGTGGGAAAGTTTTAGAAGAAGTAAAAGCTAACGACAAAAGCACGCAAATTCTATTAGATTACAACAGAATTATCAATGAAGACGAACGTGTGGAAACGGTTTTGTTGCCTATTCGTGATGGATTAACGGTTACGAGAGTAAAATAAATTTACTAAATCTTATTTGTAATTTTTCTGTAAATCGTATAAAATAAAACACCAACTAAACTTCCGTAAATATAACCAGAAATAATATCTAAAGGGAAGTGTAAACCTAGGTAAATTCTGCTATACGCGAAAATTAAAGGGAATAAAAAAATCAAATAACTGTATTTGTAATGTTGTCGCAGAATTAGAAATAGAAACATCATGGCAGCTGTTGAATTAGCGGCATGTCCAGAAAAATAACTAAAAGTATCGCTATCTTTTACAATTCTAATCAAACCAGTTAATTCTTCATCATTACAAGGCCTTAATCTTTGAACGTTATTTTTTATTAGATTAATAGTTTGATCTGAAAAAGTGATCATAAGAGCTATGAAAACTAAAGTATACAGAAATTGTTTCTGATTTACTTTCTTATATAAGATATAGGCTAAAAGCAGAAAAAAAGGAATCCAATTGATTTGTTTGGTGATTAATAACCAAATAGCATCAAAAGGTTCTGAGCCTAAATTATTTAAAAATACAAAAACACTTTTATCTAAATCAATAATTTTTTCCAACATTACATTTGACGTTTTATTGGTCCAGATAAACTTTCAATATCTTCTTTGATTTCGGTAATCGGATTGGCAATTTCTACTGGGTTGATGGTTTCAGTCATGCTTTTTTTAGCACTAGCAATTTCATCTGAAATACCGCCTGTTAAACTTTTCATGTCTAAACCGTTATCTTCAACACCTTTTTGAATTTCGTGCTTAATTTCATTGGTAGCATTTTTCAATTGCGCCATTCCTTTACCCAAAGTTCGGGCGATTTCTGGAATCTTATCTGATCCAAAAAGCATTAGAATAACAATTAATATAAAAAATATTTCACCTCCGCCAATACCAAACATAGTTTTGATTTTTAAATTCTTAAGTTAAAAAAATAACTGAGTTGCAAAGTTAATACAAAGTTAGAAGTTAGAAGTTAGAAGTTAGAAGTTTTTAACAAAAAAAAAGTGCAATTTGTTACGATTGCACTTTTTGTAAGTTATTTATTTTTTCTCAATTTGTTCAAATTTATCAACTACTGCTTCTTTTGGCCAAGTGTTATTACTAACATCAATATCTGCTGTTTCTAATTTTGGATCTAATTGAATTTTAACTACTTTTTTCTCTGTAGCAAAAACACGTTTTGCAGTAGTGTTATTTCTTCTCCAAATTTGAACTGGGAATTTATGAACTTCTTTCGTCCCATCTTCAAAATTTAATTCCGCAATAATCGGCATCATTAAACTTCCTGGTTTGTCAAATTCTACTTCGTAAAAGAATTTAGGATTTTTCAATGCCGCTCTTTCTTCAGAAGAATAATTCTTAGTTAAGTAATCGTTTAATGCTACCACTTTTTCTTTTTCTAACGCTGCTTTTAGTTCTGGTTTTAAATCAGCATTTTCACTATTTACGATATATAAAAGTGGACCAGCATCTGCCATTCTTCTTCCTCTTCTGTTGAAAGATTCTTTTACTTCTTTAGTAGCGTCTTCTGTAACATAAAATTGTTTTACGTTTTTAATTCCTAAATCTACCACATCAGTAGAGTAAAACCAACCTTTCCAAAACCAATCTAAATCTACAGCCGAAGCATCTTCCATTGTTCTGAAGAAATCTTCTGGAGTTGGGTGTTTAAATTTCCAACGGTTTGCGTATGTTTTGAATGCATGGTCAAATAATTCGTGCCCCATAATCGTTTCACGTAAAATATTTAATCCTGTTGCTGGTTTTCCGTAAGCATTTGCTCCGAAATTATAAACCACATCTCCATGACTCATAATTGGCTCTAAAAATTGTTGGTTTCCTTTCATGTAAGGAACAATTGATTTAGCAGGACCCCTATCAGCCGGGAAATCTTTATCAAATTCTTGTTCTGTTAAATATTCTAAGAATGTGTTTAAACCTTCGTCCATCCAAGTCCATTGTCTTTCGTCAGAATTTACAATCATTGGGAAAAAGTTGTGACCTACCTCATGAATGATAACACCTAACATTCCGTATTTAACACGGTCACTAATAACACCTTTATCATCTGGACGACCATAATTCCAACAAATCATTGGATATTCCATTCCTTGATCTTCTGCAGAAACTGAAATAGCTTTTGGATAAGGATAGTCAAATGTATATTTTGAATACGTTTTTAAAGTATGCGCAACTGCTTTAGTAGATAAGTTTTCCCAAAGTGGATTTGATTCTTTTGGATATAATGAGATTGCCATTGGTTTGCTGTTTCCAATTTGAACAGCCATTGCATCTAAGATGAATTTACGAGAAGTAGAAAATGCGAAATCTCTAACATTTTCTGCTTTTAAATGCCACGTTTTTTTAGCTGTAGAAAATCCTTTTTCAGCAGCAGTTGCTTCGGCTTGAGTCACAATTACAACTGGTTTATCAAAAGTGTTTTCGGCTAATTGCCATCTTTTTACTTGTTCAGCTGAATATACTTCACTTCTGTTTTGTAAAACTCCAGTTCCATCTAAAATATGATCAGCAGGAACCGTGATTTTAACATCGTAATTTCCGAAAGTTAAAGCAAATTCACTTCTTCCCCAAAATTGCATATTTTGCCAACCTTCCACATCATTATACACACACATTCTAGGGAAATATTGAGCAATAGAATGTATGTGAATAATAATGTAGAAGGATGGCAAAACAAACAATTTTTGGGACAAGGCGAGTTTGCTCTTACCTTCGGGGATTATGAAGTTCATATTACTGCACCTTCAGATCATGTGGTAGCTGCAACCGGCGAACTTCAAAATGATAAATTAGTGCTTTCTGC
>JAUMDQ010000071.1:0-4094 GCA_032121715.1 Flavobacterium sp. | reverse complement strand
GGTGTCTTCCGTTTCCTAAATCTACTAAAACTGCTTGATTGTCTTTGCTAATTAATTTAGAAACTTCATCAATAGAAGCTGCTGCTGAAACAATCGGATAAGGTTTTCCCATCACGTCTTTAATTGGTAAATCAGCGATATCTTTATTTTCAAAATAGCTTCTAAACAAATCAGATTCATCTACACTTCCTACAAAACCAGTTGTATCTATTACAGGAATTTGAGAAATTTTGTATTTTTTTAATCTTTCAATCGCATGAGAAACTAATTCTTCTGTACGAACAATAACTAATGGTTTGTCTTTATGATCCTTGATTAAATCTTCGGCTTTTGTTAGATCTTCGTCTAAGAATCCGCGTTCACGCATCCATTCGTCGTTGTACATTTTACCCACATATCTACTTCCAGAATCGTGGAATAAAACCACAACAACATCTTCTGGCTTGAAGTGTTCTTTTAATTGCAACAATCCTTTAACCGCTGCTCCTGCAGAATTTCCACAGAAAATTCCTTCTTCCAAAGCTAATTTACGTGTGTAAACTGCTGCGTCTTTATCTGTCACTTTTGTGAAACCATCGATTAGAGAAAAATCAACATTTAAAGGTAAAATATCTTCACCAATTCCTTCTGTGATGTACGAATAGATTTCGTTTTCGTCAAAAATACCAGTTTCGTGATATTTTTTAAATACCGAACCATACGTATCAATTCCCCAAATTTTCACATTTGGATTTTGCTCTTTTAAATATTTAGCTACACCAGAGATTGTTCCTCCAGTTCCAACTCCAACTACGAAATGCGTAATTTTTCCTTCTGTTTGTTTCCAAATTTCTGGACCAGTTTGTTCGTAATGTGCCGTAGCATTACTTGGATTGTCATATTGATTTACATACCAAGAATTTGGAATTTCTTCTCCTAATCTTTTAGAAACTGAATAATAAGAACGTGGATCTGTAGGTTCTACATCTGTTGGACAAACGATTACCTTTGCTCCAACCGCACGAAGAATATCTGATTTTTCTTTAGATTGCTTATCAGAAATTACAAAAATACATTTGTACCCTTTCACGATAGCTGCTAAAGCTAAACCCATTCCTGTATTTCCAGAAGTTCCTTCAATGATTGTTCCTCCTGGTTTTAATCTTCCGTCTGCTTCTGCATCTTCAATCATTTTAACCGCCATACGGTCTTTTACAGAATTTCCAGGATTAAAAGTTTCTAGTTTTCCTAAAACCAAACAAGGAATTTCTGCTGTAATTTTATTTAATTTTACTATAGGCGTATTACCGATAGTTTCTAATATATTTTTTGCGTACTTCATTTCTAAATCTATTAATAGCTGCAAAGTTAGTTTTTTTTGTTTCAGGTTTAAACTTTCCATGTAAAAAGTTGAATTAAATTCCATTTTAAACGAAAATTTTCTTTTGAAAACGGATGCGTGAGTGATGGTAGCGGCATCCTCCGATTAGCAAAAACTACAAATAAGTTTTGTTTTTGTCTATCGGAGATATAGCGGACAGCACGACCTGAAAGGGCACGCCCAAATTTTATTTAAAAAAATTCCATTCTAAACCAAAACGTATGTGAAAGTCGCGAAATGGAGAATTTGGTGTGTTGTAATAATCTACTTTATTGGTAAACAAAGCGTTTACATGTTCTGCTTTAAGGTAGATTCTGCATTGTTGTACACGTGCATTTACGAAGAAATCTAACACAGGAAAACCTCCCACTTTAGTTTGATCTTGCACAAAAAATTCACCAATCACAGCTATATAATCATCCGCATAATAATTGCTAAAATAATTTACGGTAATTCCGGTTTGTAACAACATCGCTTTTTTGAAAACTGGTTTGGTGTAATACAACGTATTTCTTAGCACAAGATAAGGTAAGTTTAAAATTTTCTCATCTTGCTGTACTTCTTGTACTTTAATTCTGTTGTCTAAAGCCCAATTTTTATATTTAATTTCTTTAGCGATTTCGGCGCTTAGATATTGAATTGATTTATTGTATTGAAATGGTTTTACGACTAAACTATCAATACGTTCTTCTGTATTAAAAAAGTATAAATGATCATTTAAATTTGTCAGTTGAACAGAAGCTTCAAACCATTTGTTTTTTGTTTCGGCTCTAAGAATACTTGTTTTTTCATTTTTGAAAGTCGTATTCCAATTGTAATTATCATAATCACTTATATGGAATAGAAAAATATTATCTGGAAGTTTGCTAATTTGTTGCGCTGATATTTTTATGAAATAATCATCTGAAAATTTGTATTTCGCAAAGGCTTCATAAATAGAAGAAGGCTGATTGGAAATGGCGTTTTGCAGTAAAACATTAAAATTCCATTTATTACGATTGAATTCGTATTGTCCTCCAATATTATTAATTCTGTTATGTAAGTTGTATTTAGTACTAGGATTATAAGCGGCGTCGTTTTCAGCCACTTTATAAAATTGATTGAACGTGTAATTATCAATAAAGAAGTTTATTTCACCCAAATTTTTAGTTTTAAAACTTACACCAACTTTATTGTAAAATACATCGAAACGTGTTTTGTTGTTTATAGATGTGTATAGTGAATTCCCAAGTCTAGGGCTTGTTGTAGCTTGAATAAACTCATAAAACTTATTTTCATAATAAGTCTGATGCTTTAGAACTAAAGAATTCCCAGTAGAAAATTGATACGAATGATCTAGGAAATAACGATTCCCTTTTAGTTTTGAAGAAGCATCTGTAAAATAAACATCAACACGTTCACGCTGACTAAAAGATTGATTCGTTCCATCCAATTGGGATATATCTACAACGCCACCATTTTCTTGATTAAAAATATCTTGTCCAACAAAATTAGCCTTTAAAAAATATTTTTTATTAAGAGAATTATAATTGGTTATAAACCTAAAATGACCTGAACTCGTTAAGTTATTAAAATAATCACCAATAGAACGTATAGATTTATAAGCAACTGTAAAATTTAAATTTCTTTTTGTATTTACAGAAATTAATGCATCTAAACTTTGACCTTGACGCATCACCGTTTTGAAATACAAATCAGTCAATGGAGTTGGAACAGAATAGTAAAAAATGTCCTTATTATTTAAATATGTACTATGCTTGGCGTTAAAGCCAAATTGCGGAAGAGCAGTACTTATTTTTTTAGAAAAATCTAATTGGTTAAAAAGATATCCTTCATTTGAAAAGGAGAATAATCCAAAATTATCTTTCTTTAAATAGTTGTATTTGTATTCGTCTTGTATGGTTAGTGAAGTATCAATATATATAGTGTCTTTCTCAGAATTGAAAGTTTTATATAATTTGATATCGGCTTTTAAGTTTTCAACTTTTGTTGAATCTGATTCTTGTGCATTTATAGAAAATGACAAAAAAGAAAGCAACACTATAAGGTATCTCATTTTTACAATTTAAAAGGCAAATGTAATGAGAATTTGTGGAAATAAAAAAACCCCGATAAAATCGGGGTTAAATTTATATAAAACTATAATTTGAATTATTGAATCCAGAAAGGAGTTTTAGTATTGATTGTAAATGCTTCTGGAGCAGTAACGCTAGGAACATTTGCACTATTTGCAACATACTCAGAAACAGGATAGATTAATCTATATGGTTTACGAGTTTGTGTTGCGTTTAAAGAAAGTGGCGTAAATGGGAAACCAGTTCTATTGTACTCAACAAAAGATTCAATTCCATGAATACCCATTAAAGCAACCCATTTTTGATACATAATAGCGTGTAATTTTTCATCAAATGTAGTTGATGCAGCATAACCAAAATTTGGTTTAGTATTAATTGTAGCTACATAAGAACCAACAACAGCATTTCTGAAAGCAAAGTTATCAATAATACCTTCATCAAACCAAGTTTGAGCATCTGTAAAACCAGCATAACCAGCTTCACCATTATCAGCTCTAGCTGCAGCTTCAGCCAATAAGAAACACGCTTCAGAATATGTCATTACAAAACCATCACATCCAGCAAAAGCTTCAGCATTACTTAAACCAGGTGTTGAATCGTATTCACCATAAGGTGCAATGTGACCAAAAGCACCCAAACGAGAAGGTACACCAGGGTAA
>JAUMDQ010000070.1:0-5120 GCA_032121715.1 Flavobacterium sp. | reverse complement strand
AGTTTTCAGCTGGATCAGTTGATTCCTTAACTGGATGTGCATATAGGTTGTATAATTCAGCTCTTGCACCAACTTGAGCACTAAATTTCCCAAAAGTCTTACTGTAATTGGTATAAACAGCGTGAATATTTCTATTGTAATCAAAACTATTTATGGTGTTTTCAGTTGTCTGAATATCGTAAAATTTGTTTTGTCCCGCTTGAATTCTACTTTCATATCCAATCTCTATTTTTGCTTTTTCAGATAGTGGATTTACATAGTCAATGTTAAATTGCGAATAAGTAGATTTTCCATTGATATCATTCAAACTGTAGCTTCCATTATTTACGAAATTAGATACATCTTCATTATCTGTTATGGAATGATTAATTTGAAAATCAATTGTTTCCCCTTTTTTCTTGAAATTGTGTTTGAAGGCTAAATCATACGTTTTTGTAGTATTTCCGCTATTGTTCCAGTTTTCCTGAATGGCGTCTGGTAAAGTTAAATAATCAGAAATAGTTTTCGATTTTCCTTTTCCATCGAAAAAATTCAAATTTGTAAAGAATGACAATGTATTGTTGTCATTTATGTAGTAATCTGCTCCAAGTTTTACCAAATGTGAGGTGTTGACATTTGAAAATCTAAAATCTTGATAGTTTTCATAACCAGCTCTTTTACTGTCTACAAAACCAAAATTTCTATTTTTTCCATGATTGAATCCGTAATTTGTGTAAAAATTTACTTTTCCAACTTTATAATTCAAGTTTAAAGATTGATTTGTTTTCGGCGTAATACCAACTGTTAAGCCAGAAGTAATACTTCCATTAAAACCAGTTTGACTGTTTTTATTTAAAATAATATTAATAATCCCACTATTTCCTTCTGGATTGTATTTTGCTGAAGGATTTGTAATTAATTCAACTTGCTTTATTGAAGCTGATGGAATCTGTTGTAATAATTGTCCAGCATCAATATTTGTTGGTTTTCCGTCAATTAAAACACGAACATTACTGTTTCCTCTTAAACTTAATTCTTTAGTTTGTGGGTCAATACTTACCGTTGGAATATTGTTGAAAATTTCAGAAGCCGTTGTTCCAGAAGCAATTAAATCTTTTCCGATTGTAACTACTTTTCTATCTGCTTTTTGTTCAATTGTAGAACGTTCTTTAACAATTGAAACCGTTTCAATCATTTTTGAATCTGTTTCTAAAGTAATATTTCCAAAATTAACTTCTTTGTTTTCTTCAGATAAATTTATGGGTCTTGAAGCATCCAAATACCCAATAAAATTCACTTTTAAGGTAAAACTTTTTAATTCTAAGTTTTTTATTTCAAAACTTCCGTCCTCTTTTGTAGAAACTGCAGCAATTGGTTTGTTGCCATCTACAACACTCACAGTTGAAAATCCAACGGGCTCATTTGTTGTTTTGTCAATAATTTTTCCAGAAACAACCCCTGGTTTTGATTCTTGTGCCATCAGATTAGTGGCGACAAATAGCAATAATATGCTAAAAATTTTACTTAATTTCATTAGATTTTTTTTTGATTATTACAGTTGATTGATGATTTTTAAAAAGGGTGCAAAAGTATTTCACAATTGTTTATTTTTTGATAATAATTTTTGCAATTTTAAGGTTAGACAAAATTTGTACATTTTTGTTACAAATCGACTTTTCAATTCGTTAAAAATTCTATCTTTGCACGCTATTAAAAAAACGATTATGTCTTTACAAGAACTACTTTCCGCACCCATTCAAAATGCTGTTGAACAACTGTTTCAGATTTCTATGGAACGAGTTGAATTTCAATCGACTAAAAAAGATTTTGAAGGCGATATCACTATGGTGGTTTTTCCATTGGTAAAACAGATTAAAGGAAATCCTGTAGAAATTGGAACAAAAATCGGGGAATACTTAGTAGAAAATGTAGCTGAGGTTGCTAAATTCAACGTGGTTGCTGGGTTTTTAAATCTTGTAATTTCAGATGAATATTATTTAAAATACTTCAATAGCATAAAAAATATCGAAAAATTCGGTTTTGTTGCTCCAACAGAAGGTGAAAAAGCGGTTATGGTAGAATATTCTTCACCAAACACGAACAAACCTTTGCATTTAGGTCACGTTAGAAATAACTTATTGGGTTATTCGGTTGCCGAAATCATAAAAGCTTCAGGAAAAAAAGTATACAAAACACAAATTATCAACGACAGAGGAATTCATATTTGTAAATCGATGTTGGCTTGGCAAAAATTCGGAAACGGACAAACGCCAGCTTCTACAGGTTTAAAAGGTGATAAATTGGTTGGTAATTTTTATGTAGAATTTGATAAAGCATATAAAGTTGAAATTGCCGCTCTAATGGCGCAAGGAAAAACAGAAGAAGAAGCCAAAAAGCAAGCACCACTTATTTTAGAAGCACAACAAATGCTTTTAGATTGGGAAAATGGAAAACCAGAAGTTATTGAACTTTGGAAAACCATGAACCAATGGGTGTATGACGGTTTTGCTGTGACATATAAAAATTTAGGTGTAGATTTCGATAGTTACTATTACGAAAGTGACACGTATTTATTAGGAAAAGATGTGGTGGAAGAAGGTTTAAACAGTGGTGTTTTCTTTAGAAAAGAAGATGGTTCAGTTTGGATTGATTTAACAGCTGATGGTTTAGACGAAAAAATTGTTTTGCGTTCAGATGGAACTTCAGTATACATGACACAAGATATTGGAACAGCTATTCAACGTGTTAGAGATTTTTCTGATATTGGCGGAATGGTGTATACGGTTGGAAATGAACAAGATTACCATTTTAAAGTGTTGTTCTTAATTCTGAAAAAATTAGGGTATGATTGGGCTAAACATTTATTTCATTTATCATACGGAATGGTAGAATTACCTACTGGAAAAATGAAATCTCGTGAAGGAACTGTTGTAGATGCAGATGATTTAATGGCAGAAATGACAACAACAGCGCAACAAATTTCGGAAGATTTAGGAAAATTAGACGGTTATTCTGAAGAAGAAAAAGCAAGTTTGTATACTACAATCGGTTTAGGCGCTTTAAAATATTACATGTTAAAGGTGGACCCGAAAAAACAAATGATGTTCAATCCAGAAGAATCAGTAGATTTTAATGGAAATACTGGACCATTTATTCAATATACTTACGCGCGTATTCAATCGATTTTAAGAAAAGCCACTTTCGATTACAGTAACGAAGCAACACTTGCTGAATTACACGAAAAAGAAAAAGAATTAATCAAACAAGTACAATTGTTCCCTGAGGTAATTCAAAGTGCAGCGGAAAATCACAGCCCAGCTTTAGTTGCGAATTACACATACGATTTAGTAAAAGAATTTAATTCTTTCTACCAAAATGTATCCATTTTAGGTGAAGACAATCTAGATAAAAAAGTATTCAGAGTGCAATTATCAAATTCTGTAAGCAACGTAATTAAAAACGCTTTCGGATTATTAGGAATTAGCGTTCCTGAAAGAATGTAAAAGTAAAATTTACGAAGTAAGATTTCGAATTACGAAGTTTGAAATACAACATTATAAAAAAAAACTTTGCGCCTTTGTGTCTTCGTGGCAAAAAAATAGCGCCTTATAAAATAAAAAAGTGAACCAAAACAAACCATATTTCTTTCAATCGTGGCTAATTGTAGTAATTGCAATTGCATCTTTTATTGGATTTAAATCGTTTTTACCAAACAAGCTTTTTCCTGATTCTACAGCTAATAGCAAGAATGTAGTTGTAGATAGTTTAATGTTAGAAGCGGTTGCCGAAGGGGCAAATCTTTCTGAAGAAGATACATTAACAAACAAGACCATTTCGTTTATTTCGAATCCCCTTGGAATTAAATTTTCTAGTGAAAAATTTGAACAATACAAAGGGTATCAGTATTTGATTCCGTTTTTCGAAAAATTATACCAATTAGAAACTAATAAAAAAGGTAAAGCACGTATCGCATATTTCGGAGATTCTATGACCGATGGTGATATGATCGTGCAAGATGTTCGTACGCAATTTCAAAGTATATTCGGTGGAGAAGGTGTAGGTTTTGTAAATATTACTTCTGAATCTGCAGGTTCTAGAGGTTCAATTATTCACGAATTTTCTCCAAACTGGAAAGCACAATCGTACTTAAAAACTAAAAGTCCTTTACGTTCATTTGGTGTAAATGGTTCTGTTTTTTTTGCAAAAGATACTGCCAATCCAACTTGGGTAAAATATAAAGCAGGAAGAAATCGTTTTTCAACTAGTTTAAATAATCCTACTTTATTTTACGGAAGTTCTAAAAATAAAAAAGGAAGTTTACGTCAAATCTTTGGAAAAGATACAGTTTATAAAAAACTTAATACCAATTCAATGCTTAATGCGACACAAGTTGCAGGAGATGTGAAAAACGTAAAAGTGAATTTTATCAACGCTGATTCTATTCCTTTTTATGGCTTTAATTTCGATAACGGAAAAGGAATTCACGTGGATAATTTTTCTTCTCGTGGAAATTCTGGTTTGCCTTTAGGTTCATTTAATGTGGATTTGATGAACGCGTTTCAGCAAAAACTAGGGTACGATTTAATCATTTTGCAATTCGGAACCAACGTTTTAAATTATGGTTCGTTAAATTATTCTTGGTACGAAAGAAAAATGACTTCAGTAGTTAATCACGTAAAAGAATGTTTTCCTGGCGCTGCGATTTTAATCATCACTACGGCTGATAAAGCTACAAAATACGACATGCAAATGAAATCCGATTCGGCTGTTGCTCCTTTAGTAATGGCGCAAAAACGTTATGCAGTGAAATCGGAAGCAGGTTTGGTAAATTTATATACGTTAATGGGTGGCGATGGTTCGATGGTGAAATGGGTAGAAAATGTTCCAGCTAGAGCCAATAAAGATTACACACATTTTAATCACAGAGGTGCGAAAGAAATTGCACAACTGATTTATAAACAAATAGATACAGGATATCAAGAATACAAGAAATTGAGAGCTTTGGCAAAGAAAAAAGCCAAACCAAAAGCAGTTGTAAACGATACGCTTCCTGTAATTAACGACACTTTAAATGAATAAGTTTATACATATATTACTTTTTGCAACCCTTGGTTTCTCGCAAACTGATTCGTTAAAAGTAG
>JAUMDQ010000069.1:0-18268 GCA_032121715.1 Flavobacterium sp. | reverse complement strand
TATAATAACATTTTGTGTTTGTGTACTTGTGTTTCCGTTTCCGTCATCATAAGTCCAAGTTACAACTGTAGTTGTTCCTTCTCCTGAGATTGGTAAAATAGCATTATTTGTTATTGTAACAACTCCAGCACAATTATCTGTAGCTGTTGGCGCAACTAAACTTGTTACACTACATTCTGCTGTTACATCTGCTAAAGTAGCTATATCTGCAACTGGTGCTGTAACATCATTTATAATAACATTTTGTGTTTGTGTACTTGTGTTTCCGTTTCCGTCATCATAAGTCCAAGTTACAACTGTTGTTGTTCCTTCTCCTGAGATTGGTAAAACAGCATTATTTGTTACTGTAACAACTCCAGCACAATTATCTGTAGCTGTTGGAGCAACTAAACTTGTTACACTACATTCTGCTGTTACATCTGCTAAAGTAGCTATATCTGCAACTGGTGCTTCGTTATCAGTTACCACAACATTAAATGAGCAAGTGCTCGTGTTTCCAGAAGCATCTGATGCTACAAAGGTATTTGTGGTTGTTCCTACAGGAAATACCGAACCACTAGCTAAACCTGCAGTTTGAGTTACAGTAACTATTGAAACAGCACTTGATACTATCAAACTAATTTGGTCGATACCAAATGCAGCAGGTCCAGTATAATTCTCAGGAATGTATGCTGAGAATCTCAAATTCAAGACATTTCCTTGTTGCGCAGTCAAAAGCGCAGTAATGTCATTGGTGAAATTTGTCCAGCCTTGTGTTGCACCACAAACTGGTGTTAAATTTTGAGTATTAATTGTTCCTATAAGAACAGTGTTTGTAGCATCATAAAAGGCTACACTGAAAACTCTATCTGCACTACCACAGTTGGATACACTATATGCTTGGTTCCAATACAAGTCTGCATCAATAATTCCTAAAGGAACAGTAATTGTTTGACTTATTGTATAAGTAGTTGGGCCAGAACCATCAAATGCAGTAACAGCCGCATTCGTTCCAAATAAAGGTGCTGGAATAGATTGACAAGGAGACATATTGTTTGTTGCCAACCAAGGTTGCCCACAGCCTGAAATACCGTTACCATTATTAAAACTCCAATTCGCAGCTCCCGATTCAAAACTTCCGTTTAAAATTAGTTCGTCAGAAAAGGTAGAGTTACAATTATCAGTAACTGTTGGATTAATCCAATTAACTACAGCTCCACAAGCACCTAGATCATTATTTACTGAAATTGGCGCCTGACATGTAATTACTGGTGCAGTAACATCATCTATTACAACATTTTGTGTCTGAGTACTTGTATTTCCATTTCCATCATCATAAGTCCAAGTTACAACTGTAGTACCTTGTAAAGTAATTGGTAAAACTGCGTTATTAGTTACGGTTACAACTCCGCCACAATTATCTGTAGCTGTTGGTGCAACTAAACTTGTTACACTACATTCTGCAGTCACATCTGCTAAAGTAGCTATATCTGCAACTGGTGCAGTCACATCATCTATTACAACATTCTGTGTTTGTGTAGTTGTAACACTTCCACTTGTATAAGTCCAAGTAACTACAATTGTTCCTTGTGTTGTAATTGGAAAAGAAGTAGCCGTTGTTCCTGTAATTATTGTTCCACAATTGTCTGTAGCTGTTGGTGCTGTTGGTGCAGCAACAGAACATTGACCAGTAACATCTGGTAAAGAAGCTATATTTGGTGTTATTGTAGATGGAGAACATAATGCTGTAATAACAATTTGTCCATTTCCAGCTTGTACACCCGTAGAAGTTGAACTACTGGTAACACCATCAATGTAGGATGAGCCTCCACCTCCGCCACTAGAAAATCCAGATCCATGATCAACGGTACTTGTACCACCACCACCACCAAAATAGCCGCCGCCGCCGCCGCCGCCGCCAGCAGAATAGAAGTTTGTACTACCATCTCCGCCAATTCCCAATGTTCCATTAGTTGCTCCTCTTGATGTGATATATGCTATACCTCCAGAAGTTTGAGTACCTCCAGTTCCGCCAAATCCTACTCCATAAGAATCACTACTTGCAGTTCCAATTAAACCACCGCCAGCTCCAGTTGAGTCATCTCTACCACCACCGGCTCCACCGCCAGCAACAATTATTCTATTTCCAAAAGCTGTTCCGGCAATACGAATATCTGATGCGCCACCGCCGCTTCCACCATTTTGTCCGGCAGTATCAATACCGCCTTGACCACCACCATTCCATCCAATCGGACCAGCGTAGCTTCCGCCTTGCCCTCCAACAAATATATTAATTGTTTGACCAGCAGTTAAACTATAAATACCAGATGCAAATCCGCCATATCCGCCAATTGTATTAAGTCCGCTACCACCTTGCGCTCCCCAACAATCAAATTGATAGTTACCTGTTGTTGGTGCAGTAAATGTTTGCATTCCGCCAGTGTAATTAAAAGTAGTTTGACTAAATGCCAAACTCCCTAAAACCAAAAAGGTCAAGAGGGATAAAATAAATTTTGATAAATATCTCTTCATAATTTGAATATTATGCCTTACTTGGCTGATGAGTTTTTAGATGATTTTTTGCTCAATTCTTTCAACTGAGACAAATAAATTGTCATCGATTCTATTGAAGCGACTTCCGGATAATTAGGTATAGTTATGCCTTGTTTTCTTAAAACAACATATTCTTGAATAATTTCGTCGCTAATTTTTGCGAATGTTTCGTTATTTTTTTTCTGTTGCGTTACTTGTAAATCCAAAGCAACTTGTTCTTTTTTGCTCAAAGACACAGTATTCGAAGTTCTTGCTGTATTTTGCGTTTGGCTAAAACCAACACTTGTAAACATCGTACAGATTAGAATAAGTATAAAAACTTTAAAATAATTTTTCATGTTATTAAATTTTGACGTTAGTGATTAAATTTTCTTGGTTATTAAAGCTGCAGTTTTTCAGTAGCTTTAACATTGGTAATTTTTTAAACCAATAGGTAGTTTTTTCTTTCATTAGTTGTTTTTAAAATGTTACTTGATTGAGCGTTCTTATGAAGTTTTAAAATTTCATAATGTAATTTTTTCATTTTTAAGTTTTTATGGTTAAAAAACAGTAAAATGCGTAAGGTTAGATTTTTAATAGACTAAATACAAAAGATTTTAAGCTATTTATTTAAATGTGGGGATATTCAAATAATTCGGCGTAAAGATATGTTGAATTTAACAAGAAAAATACAGGTAGTAATACCTGTTTTTTCTTGTAGGTAATACTACCTGGATGTTTAAATATAAATTAAGTAGATTTGTTGCGTGTAATTAATTTTTACATTGCTATTATCTTAAAAATGGTTCTTATTGTGTTTTTTGAATGTTCCGAATGGAAGTCAGGTTAGTTGAAAAACATTTATGTTAAACATTTGATAATTAAACGTTTATAGTATCGTTTAAAAAGAATAACAACTTTTTAAATAATCGCTATTGTTATTTCGTTGCTTATTTTATCTTTGTAAGTTGATGCAAATGATTATATATGTCTAAAAGTAATAATAAAAGAAGAGAAGCCTTACTATATCACGCCAAACCAACACCTGGGAAAATTCAGGTGGTGCCTACTAAAAAATATGCAACTCAACGAGATTTGTCTTTGGCTTATTCGCCAGGAGTGGCAGAGCCGTGTTTGGAAATTGCAAAAGATGTAAATAACGTTTATAAATATACTGCTAAAGGAAATTTAGTGGCCGTAATTACAAATGGAACTGCCGTTTTAGGTTTAGGGAATATTGGTCCGGAAGCTTCCAAACCCGTAATGGAAGGAAAAGCGTTATTATTTAAAATATTCTCAGATATTGACGTTTTTGATATTGAAGTCGATGCGACTGATATTGATAAATTCGTAGAAACGGTTAAAGCGATTGCGCCAACTTTCGGTGGAATTAATCTAGAAGACATCAAAGCGCCAGAATCTTTCGAAATTGAAAGAAGATTGGTGGAAGAACTAGATATTCCTGTAATGCATGACGACCAACATGGAACAGCAATTATTTCTTCGGCAGCATTTTTAAACGCTTTAGAAATTGCTGAAAAAGACATTACTAAAGTAAAAGTGGTAGTTTCAGGAGCGGGTTCAGCTGCTTTAGCTTGCGCGAATTTATACGTTTTATTAGGGGTAAAACCTGAAAATTTATACATGTTCGACGTAAACGGTTTACTAACAACTTGTAGAGATGATGTTTCGGAATTACAAATGCGCTATGCAAAATCTTGTGATCCAGGACCATTATCTGAAATTATAAAAGATGCCGATATGTTCTTAGGATTATCGGTTGGAAACATTTTAAAACCAGAAATGTTATTGTCAATGGCAGCCAATCCAATTGTGTTTGCTATGGCGAATCCAGAACCAGAAATTGATTATAACGTTGCGATTAATACGCGTGAAGATATCATTATGGCAACAGGTCGTTCTGATTATCCGAACCAAGTAAATAATGTATTAGGATTTCCATATATATTCCGTGGTGCGTTAGATGTAAGAGCTCGAAAAATTAACGAAGCGATGAAAATGGCTGCCGTTAGAGCTTTAGCAGAATTAGCAAAAACGCCCGTTCCAGAACAAGTGAACATCGCGTATGGCGAAAAGAAACTGGTTTTTGGTAAAGATTATATCATCCCAAAACCATTTGATCCACGATTAATTTCAACCATTTCTCCAGCAGTTGCCAAAGCAGCAATGGAAAGTGGGGTAGCGGGTATAGAAATTACAGATTGGGAAAAATATGCCGATGACTTGCAAGAGCGTTTAGGTGGCGATAATAAAATTGTAAAATTACTTTTCAATAGAGCGAAAACCGATCCTAAAAAAATTGTGTTTGCTGAAGCGGATCAGTTAGATGTGTTAAAAGCCGCTCAAATTGTGCATGAAGAAGGTATTGGAATTCCGATTTTATTAGGGAATTTAGAAATTATTCAAGAATTAAAAGAAGAAATTGGTTTTGATGCGGAACTAAAAATCATCGATCCAAAATCTAAAGATGAAGATAAAACTAGAGAAAAATACGCCCAGTATTTCTGGAAAACCAGACAACGCAGAGGAACTTCATTATTAGATGCTCAAAAATGGATGCGTGAACGCAACTATTTCGCGGCGATGATGATAAATGCTGGTGATGCAGATTGTTTAGTTACAGGGTATTCTCGTAGTTATCCAAATGTGGTGAAACCAGTAATGGAATTAATCGACAGACAACAAGGTGTAAGCCGAATTGCCACTACAAATATTATGAATACCAAACGCGGACCTTTATTTTTATCGGATACCGCCATTAACCCAAATCCATCAGCTGAAGAATTAGCAAAAATTGCTTTGATGACAGCTAAAACAGCAAGAATGTTTGGTGTAGAACCTGTTATTGCTATGATTTCGTTTTCAAATTTTGGTTCTTCATCCAACGAAAGTCCAATCAAAGTGAGACAAGCAGTAAAATATTTACACGAAAATCATCCAGATTTAATTGTCGATGGAGAAATTCAAACCGATTTCGCCTTAAATCCAGATATGTTAAAAAGTAAGTTTCCTTTTTCTAAATTAGCCAATAAAAAGGTAAATACTTTAATTTTTCCTAATTTAGACGCGGCAAACATTACCTACAAAATGCTGAAAGAATTGGATAAAGTGGTTTCAATTGGGCCAATTATGATGGGATTAGAAAAACCAGTTCACATTTTCCAGTTAGGTGCAAGTGTAGAAGAAATGGTAAATATGGCTGCAGTTGCAGTTGTTGACGCCCAAGAAAAGAAGAAAAATCAGTTGAAAGTAAAAAGTAAAAAGTAGAGATGCGATTTATCGCGACTCTTAAAAGAAATGTGAATGGTAATTTACGAATTTTGATTTACGATTTACGGAATTTATAATTTAAAAAACATTGCGAACCTTGCTCCCGATTGCTATCGGGATAGCAGGCTTAGCGGTTAAGAAAATATATGATTGCACACATTCAAGGAAAATTAGTAGAAAAAACACCCACAGAAGTGGTGATAGAATGCAATGGCGTAGGCTACGAAATTCATATTTCATTGCATACCTATTCTCAAATTCCTGAATCTGAAAATGTCAAATTATATACTTATTTGCAAGTTAAAGAAGATTCACATTCCTTATTTGGATTTGCCGATAAAAAAGAGAGAGAATTGTTTAAGTTATTAATTTCTGTTTCAGGAATTGGTGCTAATACGGCCAGAACAATGCTTTCTTCTTTAAATCCGGAACAAATTATTCAAGCCATTGCTTCCAATGATGTTGGAACAGTTCAATCGATAAAAGGAATCGGGCTAAAAACAGCGCAAAGAGTAATTTTAGATCTGAAGGACAAAGTGTTAAAAATATATGCCATCGAAGAAATTTCTGGCGGCTCATACAATACAAACAAAGAAGAAGCGTTATCTGCATTAGAAGTTTTAGGCTACATTAGAAAAAATGCCGAAAAAGTATTAGAAAAAATCATTGCAAATAGTCCAACTGCAACCGTAGAAGACTTAATTAAACAAGCTTTAAAAGTATTATAATTTGGAAAAATTATTCAAAAATATAGTTTCAAAAACTAGCCTCGCTTTTTTTATGATGTTTGCCGGTGTTTTTACATTCGCACAAGAAACACCAGTACAAGAACAAGATACGACAAAAACAGGTTATAGCGTTGGTCAAATTGCTATGCCCAATCCGAAAAGTATTATTGATGCTTATACGTATGATCCCGTTTCAAACCGATATATTTATACAGCTTCAGTTGATGGTTTCAATATTAATTATCCTTTAATTCTAACTCCAGAAGAATACGAAAAACTGGTAAGAAAAGAAACCATGCGTAAGTATTTTCAAGAAAAACTAAACGCTGTTGATGGGAAAAGAGCAGGTTCGGAAGAAGCGAGAAGGAATTTACTACCAAGATTTTATGTAAATAATAAGTTTTTTGAAGCCATTTTTGGAGGAAATACCATTGATGTAAAACCAAGTGGTTCGGTTGAAATTGATTTAGGAATCCGATTTACGAAACAAGACAATCCATCGTTTTCACCAAGAAACAGAAAAACCATGGCATTCGATTTCAATCAGCGAATTTCAATGGGTTTACAAGGTAAAGTGGGAACACGATTAAATGTAAATATTAATTACGATACACAATCTACTTTCGCCTTTCAAAACTTAATTAAACTAGATTATACGCCAACTGAAGATGATATTTTACAGAAAATTGAAGTCGGAAATGTGAGTTTTCCTATTTCGAATTCCTTAATTCGTGGCGCACAAAGTTTATTTGGTGTAAAAGCACAATTTCAATTTGGTAAAACAACGTTCACAGGAGTTTTCTCAGAACAAAAATCTCAGTCGAAATCAATCACAACACAAGGTGGTGGAACGATTCAAGAGTTTGATTTCTTCGCTTTAGAATACGATTCAGACAAACACTACTTCTTATCACAATATTTTAGAAATAACTACGATAAGGCTTTAAGAAATTATCCAGTAATCGATTCTCGTGCACAAATTACAAGAATGGAAGTTTGGATCACGAACAAGCAAAATAGAGTTACGAATACAGATAATAACTTAAGAAATATTATTGCGTTACAAGATTTAGGAGAATCGCAATTAACGGATGGATTAACTCCAATTGCAGATAGTGAAGTTGTGGGTACAGATGTGACTTTAAATCCAACTTTGTTTAGCGTTCCAGCAAATACACCAACAGACAATAAAAACAATAAGTTCAATCCTTTGACAATTGGACAACCTGGCAGTTTTTTAAATTCTTTGATTAGGGAAATAGCAACGGCATCAACAGGTTTCAATGTTGTCACAGCACCAACAAGTACTTTCTCGGAAGGAATTGATTACTCGAAATTAGAAAACGCCAGAAAATTATCACCATCGGAATATACTTTTCATCCACAATTAGGATACATTTCCTTAAATCAGAAATTACAAAATGATGAAGTTCTAGCTGTTGCCTACCAATATACAGTTGGTGGCGAGGTGTTTCAAGTTGGAGAATTCGCCAATGATGGGGTGGAATCTACAACAGTTGATCCAACAGGTGTGCCAACAACTCAAGCCTTACTTTTAAAAATGTTAAAAGGAAGTTTAATCAATGTAAGTGAGCCAAGTTGGGATTTAATGATGAAAAACATCTATCAAATTCCAGGTGGAAATCAATTGCAACAACAAGATTTTAAGTTTAATATTTTATATCAAGATCCTTCACCTTTAAATTATATCACTCAAACAGGTATTGATCCTTTGCCTGCAAATGTGGCCAATACACCTTTATTAAAAGTATTTAATTTAGATAAATTAAATTTTACGAATGACCCACAACCCAACGGGGACGGATTTTTCGATTATTATCCAGGTATTACTGTCGACACGCAATACGGAAGAATTATCTTCACAACTGTAGAACCTTTTGGTAAACATTTATTTAACAAATTAAGTAATGGTGCTGAAAATTATGATATTGGTCCATATAACTCTAACCAAGATAAATACGTTTTCAGAACGCTATATAAATCTACACAAGCGGCTGCTTTACAAGAAAGTGCTAAAAATAAATTCAAATTAAAAGGTAGTTTCAAATCTTCTGGTGGGGACGGAATTTCTTTAGGGGCTTTCAATGTACCACAAGGAAGTGTTGTCGTTACAGCAGGTGGAAGAATTTTAGTGGAAGGTGTAGATTATACTGTAAATTATCAAGCAGGTCGTGTTAATATTTTGGATCCCTCTTTATTGGCTTCAAACACACCGATTAACGTGTCTTTAGAAAATAACTCTGTTTTCGGACAACAAACCAAACGTTTTTATGGTTTAAATGTGGAACATAAATTTAACGATAAGTTTTTAGTTGGAGCTACTTTCTTAAAAATGACAGAAAGACCTTTTACTCAAAAAGCCGACTACAATCAAGAATCAGTTAACAACACAATCGTAGGTTTAAATACTAATTTTTCTACAGAAGTACCTTTCTTTACGAGATTGGTTAACAAATTACCAAATATCGAAACAGAAGCGCCATCTAATTTGTCTTTCAGAGGTGAATTTGCTTACTTGTTTCCAAATGCACCAAAAACGGCAGATTTCAATGGTGAACCAACTTCTTATATTGATGACTTTGAAGGGTCACAATCTAATATCGATTTAAAATCCCCTTTAGCTTGGTCTTTAGCAAGTACACCAATTGGTTTTGGTGGCGAATTAAATGAAGATGATATTACTTACGGATACAAAAGAGCCAAATTATCTTGGTACAATATTGACCCAGTTTTTTATGTGGATAAACCTTCAGGTATTGATGATAATGACATTTCTTCAAACAAAACTAGAAGAATTTTTAGCCAAGAATTATTTCCAAATATAGATATTCCACAAGGGCAATCGAATGTAATTAGTACTTTAGATTTAACCTATTATCCAAGAGAACGTGGGCCTTATAATTACAATCCAGTAACAGCAGCAAATAATCAATTCCCTGCAATAGATGCTCCAAACAATTGGGGTGGAATTATGCGCGCCATCAATACTACAAATTTTGAACAATCTAATGTAGAATATGTACAGTTTTGGTTAATGGATCCTTATACAGGAAATGTTGGCGATGCTGCAAATGCTACAAATACAGGAACCTTAACTTTGAATTTAGGTGAAATTAGTGAAGACATTTTAAAAGACGGTAGAAAATTATATGAAAACGGTTTGCCAGAAAATGGAGGAACACAACCAACCTATACAACCAACTGGGGTAAAGTACCAGCTTCACAATCCTTGATTTATGCTTTTGATACAAATGAAGGAAACAGAGGTGTGCAAGACGTTGGTTTAAATGGTTTAAATGATAATGAAGAGAAAATTAAATATCCTGCTTTTGCCGCTTTAGGCGATGCTTCTGCAGATAATTATAATTATTATTTAAATGCAACTGGAACTATTCTAGACCGATATAAAGCTTACAATGGATTAGAGAATAACTCACCAATTACAGTTACAGATACCAATAGAGGAAATTCAACTATTCCAGATGTGGAAGATTTGAATAGAGATAACACGATGAATACGATTAACGCGTATTATAAATTTAATATTCCAATTTCTCCAAATCCTGTAGTGGGGCAAAACTACGTTTCTGATGTGATGACAACCACTCAGACTATGCCAAACGGACAAACCACTCCAGTAAAATGGGTGCAATATAAAATTCCAATTTTAGAAGCAACAGCCGCTAATATCGAAGGACCAATTACAGATTTTAGAACCATTCGTTTTATGAGAATGTTCTTAACGGGCTTTAATGAAGAAGTAACGCTTCGTTTAGGAACTTTAGATTTAGTTCGTGGTGAATGGAGAAGATATGTAAATTCATTAGATGCTTTAGATTCAGATGTTTCTGATGACGACACTGGTTTTGATGTAGTAGCTGTTAATGTTCAGGAGAATGGAAGCAGAAGTCCAATTCCTTATGTAGCACCTCCAGGTGTAGATAGAGAGCAATTGTATAATAATAATACTGTTATCAATCAAAATGAACAATCTTTATCACTAAGAGTGTATAAAAAAGATCCAGCACTTGTTGGGTTAGGTGGTTTAGAAGAAGATGATGCCAGAGCTGTATTTAAAAATGTAGATGTTGATATGCGTCAGTATAAAAAACTACGTATGTTTTTACACGCAGAGCCTTTGCAAGTTGATGTAGCCGGAGGAAACGATTTGAAAGATGACGAAATGGTAGCTTTTATTCGAATAGGAAATGACTTTACGGATAACTTCTATCAAATTGAAATGCCATTAAAGGTAAGTTCATTGAACGCTAGAAGTGCTGAAGATGTTTGGTTAGCAGAAAACGAAATTGAAGTGCCATTAGCCTTATTAACAAGAATTAAAAGTTTAAATATCGCTGGAGATCCATCAATTATTCCTGACGCCAACGGAATTGCTTTTTTAAACGAAAGTGCTCTAGGTTCTACTAGAGATAGAATAAATATCGGGATTAAAGGAAATCCAAATTTCGGACAAGTGAGAACGTTAATGGTCGGACTTAAAAATCCTAATCCAGCTGCAACTGGTCCTATTAGAGGAGAAGTTTGGTTTAACGAACTTCGTATGTCTGAAATTGATAACAAAGGTGGTTATGCTGCCGTTGCCAATTTAGACACAAACTTAGCTGACTTTGCCACTTTTTCTGCAACAGGTCGTTTAAGTACAATTGGTTTTGGAGCTTTAGAAGAAGGTCCGAACGAAAGAAGTAGAGAAGATGTGAAACAATATGATATCGTTTCTAATTTTAATGTTGGGCAATTATTACCAAAAAAATGGAAAATTAATTTGCCTTTCAATTATGCAGTTGGTGAGCAAATTATTACACCAAAATACGATCCATTATATCAAGATTTAGAATTAAAAGAAGTTATTGCTGCCGAATCTGATGCCAATAAAAAAGACGAAATTGAAAACCGTGCGATAGATTATACCAAACGTACAAGTGTGAACTTTATTGGTGTGAAAAAAGACCGTGGTGAAAAACAAAAACAACGTTTCTATGATATTGAAAATGTAACGCTTTCGTATTCGTTTAACGAAATGTTACACCACGATTTCCAAGTGCAAAATCTTGTTGATCAACAACAAAAAACATCAGTTGATTACGCGTATTCTTTTAAACCAATGTCAATTGAACCTTTCAAAAAGAATAAATTCTTCAAGAAAAATGGATATTATAAAGTATTAAGCGATTTTAATTTTAATTTATTACCGAGTAATGTGACGTTTAATTCTAACATTATGAGACAATTTAATCGTCAACAATTCAGATTAATTGATGTTCAAGGTATTGGTTTAGATCCTCTATACAGAAGAAATTATTTCTTTAATTATCAATATGGAGTGAATTTCCCAATTACAAAATCGTTAAAATTAAATTATACAGCTGCAAATAATAACATCGTTCGTAATTATTTTGATGCACAAAACAACCCAATTAACGATTTAGATATTTGGAGTGATTACTGGAATTTTGGTAGTGCCAACACACACAACCAACAATTAACAGCTAATTACGACTTACCAATTAATAAAATTCCAGCGTTAAATTTCGTGAAAAAAGTATCTTACATTTATACGGGAGATTATAGTTGGCAACGTTCTTCTGACGCTTTCGCTACTTTTCAAGCATTAGATGGAACAACTTATCAATTAGGAAATACCATTCAGAATGCTAATTCACACAGAATAAACACTGAATTAGATATGAATGCGTTTTATAAATACATTGGATTAACCGCTAAAAAACAGAAAAAACAACCTGTTGCTACTAAAAAAACACCGCCAAAACCAGGTGAAAAAGTAGTCAATACGACTCCAAAAGTAATTCAAGAAGAAAGAAATGGTTTTGCTAAATTTGGAATTGGTTTACTTACTTCTGTGAAAAACATTCAAGTAAATTATACAGAATCAGGTGGGACATTATTACCAGGATATTTACCAGGATTAGGTTTCTTCGGAACATCTCGTCCAACTTTAGGTTTCGTTTTCGGAGATCAATCAGATATCAGGTACGAAGCTGCCAAAAGAGGTTATTTAACAAGTTATCCAGAATTCAATCAAAGTTTCACTCAAATCAAATCGAAAAAATTAGATTACACAGCTAGAGTAGAATTTATTCCAGATTTAGTAATTGATGTGAATGCAGAAAGAAATATTACCGAAAACTATTCAGAACAATTTGATGCGGTTGACGGAAATTATAACTCACTTTCACCATATAGTACTGGAAATTATAGCATTTCTACTATTATGATTAAAACAGCTTTCAAAGCAAGTAATGAAAATGAATCTGAAATTTTCGATAGATTCCGTAAAAACCGTTACGCTATGGCGATTCGTTTAGCTACTGAATATTATGGAACTTCTGCTTTTCCAGTTGATTTAGATGGTTATCCTGACGGATTCGGCAAAAACAGTCAGCGCGTTTTAGTACCAGCCTTTTTATCAGCATATCAAGGTGTAAAAACATCGTCGGTTCAAACCGGATTATTTTCTAGTTTCCCATTACCAAACTGGACTTTAAAATACACGGGTTTAATGAAACTAACTTGGTTTAAAGATAACTTCAAGCGTTTTTCTGTACAACACGGTTACCGTTCTAGCTATAGTGTAAATGCTTTTAGAAGTAATTTAAATCCAGAAGTTAGAGATCAAAATGATAATGTTTTTGCAGATATTATTACTTCAAATATCAATTTAACAGAACAATTTAATCCGTTAGCACGTTTTGATTTTGAACTAAAAAATTCATTGAAAATTTTAGCTGAAATTAAAAAAGACAGAAGTTTAAACATGAGTTTCGATAATAATTTATTAACGGAAGTGCAAGGAAATGATTATACTCTTGGAATAGGTTATAGAATTAAAGGCGTGCAATTCAATTCGAAGTTAGCCGATAATGCACAAGGAATGATCAAAAGTGATATCAATTTAAAAGCCGATTTTACCCTTCGTAAAAACATGACTATCGTTCGTTATTTAGATTACGATAACAATCAATTAGGAGGTGGACAAAATATTTGGACGTTCAAGTTAACTGCCGATTATTCGTTTAGTAAGAATTTCACTGCGATTTTCTTCTATGATCATCAGTTTTCAAAAGCGGTTATTTCAACAGCTTTCCCACTTACAAACATCCGTTCTGGTTTCACATTACGTTATAATTTCGGAAATTAAAAAATAAAAATTAATAGTAAATTTTAAGAATATAATTTACATTTGTCAAAAATAAAACACAATTAAAAAGATGAATATACCAGCAAACTTAAAGTACACAAAAGACCACGAGTGGGTTTCAATTGATGGAGATGTAGCAACTGTAGGAATTACTGATTTTGCTCAAAAAGAATTAGGAGATATTGTTTATGTTGAAGTAGAAACTTTAGACCAAACTTTAGATAAAGATGAGGTTTTTGGAACTGTAGAAGCAGTAAAAACAGTTTCAGATTTATTTTTACCATTAAGTGGAGAAATTATCGAATTCAATGACGATTTAGAAAGCAATCCAGAAAATGTAAATTCAGATCCTTACGGAGCAGGTTGGATGGTGAAAGTTAAAATTTCTAATCCTTCTGAAGTAGAAGAATTATTATCAAGTGAAGCATACACATCACTTATTGGAGCATAATTTATTTAAGATTCTTGCTTTTTTTTGGACACTTTTAATTTTTTATTTGTGTTTGGATGATTTGCCAAGTGTTCCTAAAATTAATTTCCAATATAAAGACAAAGTAGTTCATTTTATTTTCTACTTCGGATTTGTATATTTTTGGACAAAAAGTTTAAAAAATATCAGTTTCAATTATATTCTAATTATTCTGGTTTTGGCTTTAATAATGGGGATCTCAATTGAATTTTTACAAGAAAATTTCACCCTTCATCGCACGTTTGATTGGTATGATATCTTGGCAAATTCAATAGGCGCAATGGCAAGTTTCATATATGTCAAAAAGTTTTATGCAATAAAAAACGAATTTAAAATCTCACTTTGGTGAGATTTTTTTATTTTTACCAATAATTCATCAAAATGAACATCAAACAATATTTAGATTCCACGTATTTAAAAACAGCGGAGCAAGCAAAAGTTTCTGAAAAGGAGAACATGGTTTTGGTCCAAAATTTTGTACAAGAAACTATTGATGAAAAGTTCAAATTAGTGATGATTCGACCAGACAAAGTCGCTTTAGCTAAAAAACTTATTGATAGTCAAGATTCGAAAGTTTTAATAGGAACCGTAATTGGTTTCCCTGAAGGAACAAACACCATTGAAGAAAAGCTTGTCGAAGCCAAACAAGCCATTAAAGACGGCGCAGACGAATTAGATTTTGTTGTCAATTTTGAAGCGTTTAAACTCGGTGAAATTAGCTTAGTAAAAGACGAAGTTTTTCAAGGCACACAATTCGCTTTGCAACACAACAAAACAGTAAAATGGATTATTGAAATTGCAGCTTTAAACGGTACGCAAATTATCCAATTGACCTCGTTAATTAAAAATGTAGTTGTAGCCAATTTCAAGGAAAAAGATTTTGAACATGTATTTGTAAAATCTTCCACCGGATTTTATAAAACCTTGGATGGCTTACCAAACGGCGCTACGTTTCCTGCCATAATTGCCATGCTAGAAAACGCATTTCCGTTGCCAGTAAAAGCTTCTGGCGGCATCAAAACAAAAGAAGAAGCCCTTGAAATGATAAAATTAGGTGTAAAAAGAATAGGAACATCATCGGCAAAAGCCATTTCCGAAGGAGCAACAGTTTCGGGAGAATATTAAATGTAGAGAAGCGATTTATCGCGTCTATTAAAAGAGCCAAGTAAAAAGAGCCAAGTTTAAAGTAAAAAGAATCAAGTATTAAGATATTCGTATTGTCACACTGAGCGGAGTCGAAGTGTCTTTCGGTAAAATAAATCAAAATGAAAAAAATATTAGGTACAATCGTTATGTTGTTTTCTCTGTCTGTTTTCTCACAAAACACAGAAAAATTACCCGTTTTTGAAAATTGCAAAGCTAAACCAGAAGACGACACTTGTTTTTTTGCTACCATTCAAGATAATTTTAAGCAAAATTTCAACAAAGACTATACCGCTGAAAAATCAACAATCATTGCGCTTTTTGCAGTAGATACTTTAGGAAAATTTGAAGTTTTATATATCGATGCAGCTTCAGAAGAAATTAAAAACGAAACCAAACGTGTGTTTTCATTACTTCCAATTGTAGAACCAGCAACCTATAACGGAAAACTAGTTTATGCCAAATATACGTTGAAAGTGAACTTTCCTTTTTCGGATGATGAAAGAACTAAAAAAGCAACAGAAAATGCCTATCAAACAGAAAAAATCACAGCTAAAACTGAAATTGAAGAGTTTGATAAAATAGTTTACAATAAATTTGAAAATCCACAATTTAAAAGCGGCTTAAACATTCAATTAAATCATCAAAAATACGCCGAATTTGAAGAGTATATTAATCAAGTTGGGGCAAATAGTCATACCGAAGAAAAACCATATTAGTACAAAGATGTTTCTAGATATTATGATTTTGAAAAAAATTATCAAGCAAAAGCTAAGAATAAAACCTCATGGTGGGGTAGAAAGTTTTGGAATGAAAACTTAGTAGAAGTGCAAGGTGACGGCTACTGGTTTTTATTCAACCCGATTTTAGACATGCGTGGCGGAAAAGATTTTGATAGCGAATTAAAAAACACATTCGTTAACACGCGTGGCGTGAACATCCAAGCAGGTTTAGGAAAAAACATCACGTTTACTACTTCAATTTATGAAAGTCAAGGTCGTTTCGCCGATTATTATAACGCTTATGCGGTGAGTTTAAAACCATCTGGAGGAAACCCTGGAACCATTCCGGGAGTAGGAATTGCTAAATTATTTAAAACAGATGCCTTCGATTTTCCAATGGCAGAAGCGAATATCAAATTCACAGCTAATCAGTTTTTCGATGTGCAATTAGGGTATGGAAGAAACTTTATTGGCGATGGTTACCGTTCGATAATTCAAGGAGATGCTACAAGTCCCTACCCATTTATCAAATTCAATACTACGTTCTGGAAAATAAAATACACCAACACGTATATGTTTTTGCGTGACATCACACCAGAAAACACAGCGGAAGATACCTATGCATCTAAATACATGGCAAACCATTATTTAAGTTGGAACGTAACTAAAAGATGGAATTTAGGTTTGTTTGAAAGCGTAGTTTGGAGCAACACCAACGGAAGAGGTTTTGATCCAAATTTCATCAATCCAATCATTTTTTACAGAGCCGTAGAATTTGCTTCTTCACCAAAATCAGGGAATGCCTTGTTAGGATTAACCTCTAAATATAAATTCAACAGTCAAATTAGTGCTTACGGACAATTTTTAATTGATGAATTCTCAGTAGGAGATGTTTCGAAAGGCAATAAAAGTTGGAAAAACAAATTCGGATACCAAATTGGAGCCAAATATTTCAACGCCTTTAATATTGAAAACTTAACGTTACAAGCAGAATATAACATTGTTCGTCCATACGTATACTCGCACAGCAATACGCTTACCAACTACACGCACAACAACCAAAGTATGGGACACGCTTGGGGCGCTAACTTTAAAGAGTTAATTGGAATTGCACGTTACAATAAAAACAGATATTTCGCACAAGCCAAATTGATCTATGGAAAAAGAGGTTACGATTATACAGACGGAACCAACAATTTCAACTACGGAACCAACTTATTTATTCCATACGATAGCGATACCAATCCACGACCTTATGATGAAGGCGCTTTCGCCGGACAAGGAAATACAACTACAATTTTAATTGGAGATTTCACAGCAGGTTACATCATTAACCCGAATTCTAACCTGAAAATATTTGCCAACGTAATTCACAGAAGCTTTGACCCAACTAAAACATCAGCCACTTTCGAAAAATCAAACACCACTTGGGTTTCTGTAGGGATTTCTACCGATTTGTTTAACTGGTATTTTGATTATTAATGGCTACAAAGATTAAATAACCCTCGAAGGGTTTAAAACCCTTCGAGGGTTATTTAATCCGATGGCGGATTTATTTAGTCTGTTCGGTTAAAGCCTCGAATGTAATCCGTGCTAGTTTTTTTATCAGTCAAATTCATTCAACCCATATAAAATTTCTTTCATTTTGGTGCCGTTAATTTCCACAGGTTTGTATGCAATGTTGAATTTATCAATAGCTACATCAATATCTGTTTTTAGTTTTTTATATTCTAAAGGGAGCTTGGTTTCGCATTGTTTTTCATTTTCATAGCTATTTAAAATCACTTTAAACTTTTCATAGAATTTTCCACCTTGATCAATAAAGTTGTTGTACAGACTAATAAATTGCAAAAGTCTGTCAATAGGAAATTCTAAATTCACTTGCATTTTATATTGTTGCGTACCCGTTTTTGTTTTCATTTTAGACAAATACTCCTCCATTTTTATGGTCACATTTTCCCAATCATCATTTGTTCTACATTGTTCCAGAGTAGTAAAATAGTTTATAGGCTTGGTGTAATCTTTAAATAGAACTTCTATTTCATTTTTCATTTTATCATTGCTTTTTTGTAAAAAGGCCGTTTCAAAGTAAATAGTATTTAAATCGTTTTGCATACGCAAAGTGAAATCTAAAATACATTCGATATTACCAAGCTCTTTTTCTTTTTCATCCTTGGTTAATGAAGAATTTAGCATGTTTGTAAAG
>JAUMDQ010000068.1:0-1550 GCA_032121715.1 Flavobacterium sp. | reverse complement strand
AGCAAATTTTCGACTTGATCGTTAAGTTTCAAACCTGCAATTTCAATTTCATTTAATAATGATTTTCTGTTTTCCGAAGTTAATTTCGCATCCGATTCTTGAAGAATATCCACCGAACCAATTATCGCAGAAATAGGTGTTCTTAATTCGTGCGAAAGCGAATTTAAAAGTGTGTTATATAGTTTTAAAGTTTTTTCTTTTTCTTCTTTCTCTCTTGCTTTTTTTTCTATTTTCTTAATTTTAAACGTTAAAACTGTATTGACAAAAGCCACCAAAAAATACATTAAAAACATCAGCATATCTTCCGAATTACTAATGTGAAACGTATAAATTGGATTGATAAAAAAGAAATTCCAAATTAAAGCACTAAGCGTTGCGGCAATTAAAACGGGAACAATTTCAAACAACATCGCCAAAACGGAAACTGTCATTAACAATATAAATGCGACAACTTTATAACCTAAAAAACCAGTAAAAAAATAGCAACCACTAGCCATAATAATTACCGTAACAAGAGCAATTAAACTTTGTTTAAACACATTGTGAGTAGTTGAATTAATTGCTTTTGATATCATTTATTACATCAATTTTTTTTCTTCGTTTTCGTAAAAAGTATCAATATTTAGATTTTTTTGTTGCGAAGCCATAACCGCTAATTCGTCACAACGTTCGTTTTGTGGATGACTATTATGACCTTTTACCCACATAAATTTTACATTATGTTGTCGGTAAATTTTTAGAAATCGCATCCATAAATCGGGATTTTTTTTGTCTTTGAAGTATTTTTTCTCCCAACCAAAAACCCAACCTTTCTCTACAGAATCCACCACATATTTAGAATCTGAAACCACCAATACAGAAGTTTTAGGTGCTTTCAACTTTTCTAAACCTACAATAACGGCTAATAATTCCATTCGGTTGTTTGTAGTATGACGGAATCCTTCAAAAAATTCTTTTTTATACGGTGTGCCTACCATTTCCATCACAACGCCATAACCACCTGGGCCGGGATTTCCTTTGGCAGCGCCATCTGTGTATATGTGAACTTGGTATGACATGGATTTTTATTAAATTAAATTTTGAATCACTTTTGGAAAATGTTCCATTTCTAATTCGTGAATTTTTTGGGCGATTTCTTCTGCTGACGTACAATTCTCAATATTTACGTTGGCTTGAAAAATAAATTCACCTTCATCAAAATGTTCGTTGACATAATGCACCGTAATTCCTGTTTCTTTTTCTCTGTTTTCTAAAATTGCGTTGTGCACGTTCATGCCGTACATGCCTTTTCCACCATAATTTGGCAACAAAGCCGGATGAATATTAATCACTTTATTTGGAAATTCATTTATAATATGAACAGGGAATTTTAATAAGAAACCCGCCAATACAATTAAATCGGGTTGTAATTCTTGCAAGTTGTTTAAAACAGTATCGTCTGAAAGTTCGGTTTTGTTGAAAACATAAGTTGGAACATGAAATTTTTTGGCTCTTTCAATCACTTTGGCATGTGAATTGTTTGTGAACACGCCGACTACAGTTCCTTGACC
>JAUMDQ010000067.1:0-7564 GCA_032121715.1 Flavobacterium sp. | reverse complement strand
TTGTCTAATTTATCAAGCGAAATTCCTTCGTTTAAACAAATTTCCAAGTTGGTTTCTTTCTTTTCGAATTGAATAAAATCCGATTTAATTTCCGATTTAAAAATTCCAATTGCATCTACCACATTATTGTCAATCGAAACGTTTTGTAGGTACGCTACGTAAACTTCCCCAGATTTAATATGAGGGTGTGCGGATTGCTGATATAAATGTTCGGTAATTTTCTTAGAAACATTATGAATTTCACTCGGTTTGTTAAATGCTTCTGTACAAAGATTAAACATTTCATTGTACTCTAAATCTACATCGTGTGCAAATTGAAAGTAATTTTCTTCTTTTTCTCTGAATGGTTTAAAGAAGAACTCTTTTAACAAAGGTGTGATTTCGTCCGTAACTTTGTACGGTTCTTGTGATAAAAATACACCTTCATTTTTTGATTGGTTCCCTACTTGGTGTAAGCTCAAATTCCCTATTTGAGTATTAAATAAATTGATCATATCGTTTTGGTTTTAATTTGTTACTTTTTATAATTAAGTCTATCAATTTCGGCAGCGATTAAAGCTCCAGCAATCACTAATCTTTCTTTGTAAGGTCTGTTGCATAAATCGCTAAACCATACAATGTCCCAATTGAAAGGAACTAAACATGATTTAATTTCTTTCATGCTTAACGTGTTTGCAGCTTCGATTAATTGTCCTTTGTCGTACCATTCTGGTTTATTAAAATGGTGTTCTCCGGTAAATCCGTATTTAGAGATTTGTTTTTCTCTTTCTTCGTTGATTAATTCTACTCCTGATTTCATATTTTCGTTTTAAAATGTTACGTGAAAATTGTGATGGTCTATATAAGATGGAATTGAGCAATTATTTTTAATGCCTTCTTTTTGATGTAATTCTTCTATTTTAATAAATTCAGGAACATCAAATATTTCAATCCATCGACCAGTTTTTCTATTGTGATCATATAATTCATGGTAGAATAATCTTTTACATTTTTTAATACAATCAAATGTTTTTACTCTAACTGCATCTGAGGGTAGATCTACATAATTACTTCTTGGAAGATCTTCTTTATTTAATACTTCAGCATCGATTACTTCGATTTCATTAATTATTTTTTCCATTGTAATTTAGTTTATTACGTTAATTGTATTAATTTTTGCCATTCTTAGTAAGTCAACATCTTGAACGACTATATTTATTGGAGCGTTTAAAATTGGAACATAATTTTTACTTGGAAAGTTTTGATTTTTTATTTCCAAAATAAAACTGTCTAGCTCTTTTTTAAAACTCGGATAAATATCAGCTCGGTTTTGAATTTGATTTCTACCATGAATTAATGAAGCATGATTAAATTTGTTGCCACTTTTGTAAAAAATATAATCTATTACGTTTTGAAGTGTATAATTTTTTAACGATAATGCTAGAAAAATAAATATGAATTTCATTTCAATAATTTCTTTTTTTCTAGATCTTAAAAAAACATAGTTTTCGTTAAATTCGTATTTTATACAAATTAAATTAAGTATGTAGTTAAATTCAATGTTATTCATAGCCAAAATGTTTTAGTAGTTCATCAATATTTTCAAAATTGCTTTTTATGTATTCGTTTACCAGTTTTGATTTACAGCGATTTATTACAACAGTAACTAAACTTTTATTTTCAATTTGTCTTAGTAAATCCTTGTAAGCATTAATAGTTTGAAAATCATTTGTTTTTTTGGATTGCAACTCAACTTGGTAACGAGATAATTCAAGGCTGTATAAATTGTTTCTTCTTTCTTTTGAAAGATTCATTTTGCTTTCTAAATCAGCGTACAAACTCCATGAAATAGGTTCTTTTTTTTCTTGAATTTCTTCCCAAATCATTTTAATAAATCCGAACCTAATATTCTTTTTATCTGCTTCAGTACTTGCTGGAAGTTCTAGCAACGCATTTTTTGGGTGTGAAATATTGTGTTGCATTTTCATATCATGCTTCCACTTTTTGTATTTCTTTAAAATTTCAGAAACGTATTCTGAGTTAAAAAGCTGAAAATGCTTGGTTTTTTCCTCATATAAGCCAAATCTTTCTAATTCGAAGGCTTTGTATATTTCCTCAATAGTTAAGTCGGAATACACACCGAAAATCAAGTTTGTAATATCTTGTGTGATTTCAAATGCCATTTCATTTTTAAAACCACCTAAGATGCTTATTCTGGTCCAAAGAACTGATAATACTGTTAAGATGTTGGTTTCTGTTTTTCTTTCCTTAATGGTTTGAAAATCATAGTTTTTTTTAAGGAATGTAATGTTGTTTGAAGCTGCTGAATTTTTAACTACTTCATCAAAAATCACAACTGCTAAATTTTCTTTGTGTTGATTTAATTCTGCAACATCAACTTTATATTCATTATCCATAGCTTAATCAGGTATTGTTACGTTATTGAAATTGTTTGCGTTTTTTAGTGCGGTTTCTGCAGTCATTCTTCCTAGAATTATGCTTTGTGTTTCGGATGGAAATTGTTGCTTGTTACTTTCTTTGAACCAAACCGACTGCATTTTTTGTTTCCAGTTTTTTACTTGCTTACCATTACTATCTTTCCAATTTCCAGTTTCATAGTACTTAAATGCTTTTTCAGCTAATTCTTTTGAGTAACCATTTAGAATGAAATAATTAATTACTTCTTCTACATTAGGTATTATGGTTTCTTTTGGTATTAATGGTAATTGGTTGTTTTTTGCTTTCTTAACTGGTAATTTTTGAATTAATGGCAGAATTACCGAACTAACTACTTCTGAAAATCTTTGAAATTCTGAAAATTTTACATTGGCCAAAACGGCTAACTTTTCATTGTCTTCCGGCAAACTACCTTTGTCTAAAAAATGAATTGAAAGGTTTAAAAACCAACCTCTGCAATCCGCATCTAAATCTGCACTTAATGAAAACCAACTACTTATATCAATTTCTACTTTATTGTTTTTTTTAGCTATCATAATTTTTACTATTATTAAATTCAAAAAGCCTTTAGCTTTCCCCTGGGAGAAAGGGTACCGGCTTAAAGGCTTGTAAACATGATATGCTTTATAAATATAATCAAGTTCTCCCTAAATGATTATAGATTTCAAATATATTAAAGTTATATCAGTATAACAAATATTATATCGAAAAAAGCATAAAAAAAGCTGTTTCTGTTAGTTAGAAGAAGGTTTTGTATAACAAAAACTTAATTCTTTAACTAGTAATTTGAGGTTTGTTACATCAATACCATCTTTGTTTTTGAATCTTTCTAAATCAACTTCTCCTTCAATTGCAACAACATTTCCCTTTTTTAAGAGATTTGCAACGTTATCTGTTTTCAAAAACCAAACACATTTAAACCAAGTTGTTTTGTCTTCAGCATCTTTTATTCTTTTGGTAACTGCTACGCTGAAGTTTACAGCAAATAAGTCTTCTCTGATTTGTTTTACTTCGGCATCAGCTCCGATATTTCCAGTTATAAGTGTTACATTCATTTTATTTAATTAAGTCGGTTAATTTTTGATTTTTTATTATATTAAATACAGTAGTATAGCTTATTTTAAATTTTTTTGCTATTTTGGTTTTAGGTATAATCCCTATTAAATTTAATAATTCTTTCTCTTCTTCTTTAGAAAGTTTTGGCTTAATGCCTTTTCCAATTTTTGGTTTTAACTTACCTATTTTATAATCATTTAAAGATTGTATTGCTTCTTTTTCTGAATCGTAAGTGCCTAATGAATACCTTTTTTTATTCTCATTAATATAAGAACACCATTTTTTTATTTGTACATGATATGAAACTCCTAAATGAGAGCTAGATGTAGTTTTTTTTCTGAATCTTAATACATATTCCATTGTGTTTTCAAATGAAGTCATCATTTCTAAATTTTCAATACGGTTATCGTCTTTTATTCCGTTAATATGATTTACAGTAAGATTATCATTATAATTTTCTAAAAAATATTCAGCCACAAGTCTATGTATTTTTTTTATTATATACTTTTTATTTAAAGTAAGACAAACTCTTAAATATCCTCGAACATCATAACTTCCATTAGTTATCCCGTCTTTATTTTTTTTAATTAAATATTGAGTTCTTTTAAATCTTCCATGATTTGATATTTGATATTTATAGTCAAAACCAATTACATCTTTCCATATTTCTGTTGAATTTTCCATAGTTTTAAGGTTTCCAATAAGCTTGTCCTCTTACTACTTCTTGGTATTCTGGAGATTTTAATAAGAAATCTCCACCACCAGCTAATGATTCTGCTCCTGGTTCGTCAAGCACAACAATTGAATCAGTTGCTTTTTGAACTCTGAAACAAATTTGAACAGTTAAATTTACTTTAGCTGAACCGCTAATTGTTTTTGCATCTGCTCTTTGAGTAGCCATAATTAAATGAAATCCAGAAGAACGACCTTTTTGTAATAAAGATTGAATATTTTCTTCTACAGTATTTTTTCTACCTACTGCTTTCATTTTCATTTTTGGCATAGGATCAGACATATAATCACCAAAAGGGCCTTTCATTTTTTTAGGTGCATAAAATCCGTCTTGAACTTCTTCAATTATATCTAAACTTTTACCTTTTGACATCATTAAGTATAGGTCTGCAAATTCTTCAACAATAACAAAAATGGGTTTTGATATTTTTAATTTTATCCTCTCATTCATTAAATCAACTAATTCCTTGGCTCTTTTTTCAATATCTTCAATTTCTCTAAAAATAGATATTTTTTTAGATTCTTTTAAATCAGAAAATTCATTTTTCAAATCAAAAACTTCAATTTGATCAACCCCAGATAATAAGCCATATTCAATCATAGATCTAACTTCAACTGATTTTCCTGAACCACTTCCACCACATACTACTACGTGTGGTGTAGATTGATTATTATAGTCCCAAATAATAACGTTTTCGAAGTTATCTTTACCAATTGGAATTTTTGTTCCAACTAAATCCTTTTTATCAAATAATAAATCACGTTCACGTTTTTTAGAAACTTCAATAGGTAAATATGCTTTATTTTCCAATACTTTAAGGCTTTGGCCAACACGAACACTTGATACATCTAGTGCATTGGCTAAATCTAATTTATGAGAAGCTATTGAGCTAAGTTTTGTTCCAGCTCCAGCTTCAAGTAATAAAGTGTTACTAGAATATCCATTAAATACTTTTGCTACTTTTACTACTGTTCCGAATCCACGAAGTACGTGTTCAATTTTTTCTTCTTGTGTCATATTTTTGTTAGAATAATCGTATTGAATAAATTCAGATGCTTGCTCTCTAAATTGCTTCAATACTTTTGGGTTAATTGTTTTTATACTTGAATCTTTTATTTTTTTCAATCTGTTCTTAATCAATTCCTTTTTACTTGGATCAATGTTGAAATCTTCAACTTCTAAAGTAAGTGTTTTGTGCCAGAACTCATACATTTCTGCAAGGTCAATGAAACTATCAGAATCATTCATAATGTAAACATAATCTGGATCGTTTACCGCTTGAATCATTCCTCTTAAACTTTCGTAAAGCATTGCTTCATAATATCTTTTAGCGTCTTTGTCAAACTCTAAAACAAATTTTACTAGCTGTGGCGACTTATCTCTATTTTGAGTGTATTTGTTTTCAATAAACCAAACTTCATCTACAATGGTTCCAGATAATGTTTCGTACCCAATGATATAAGTTACGGCTTGCTTTCCGGCAGTTAATTTAATATCTGCTTCATTTGTGTATTGCCCTTTGGATTTATGGTCGATAATTACAATCTTTCCAGAAGTAGTTCTAACAATTAAATCGGTTCTAAAAGCTAACGGAATTGGAATATCTACACCATTTACAGTTACATATACATCTTTTCCGTAAAACTCAATTTCTAAAACTTCCTCAATATCATCTACATAAACAGTAATGTCTTTTAAAAAGTTCTGAAGCAAACTTGAAACGGTTTTATTTGCTGAAATAATACAATCAGCTACCGAAGGTGTTGTTTTTTGAATTTTCCAGTAATTAGCATCTAAATTTTCAATGTATTCAAATGCAATTTGTTCCAATAATACTAAATCAGGTAATTCTTCGCAATTTTTTAGCATTGCAAAATAATATTCAAGTGCTTTGTGGTATGCGTTTCCAGCAACCGAACTAGCTGAAGATCTTGAACGATAACCGTAAATGTTCTCCATTTCGAAAATTTTTGGATTTCTGGAGAACGTTTGTACTTTAGAAAAACTCCAGCTACCAACAATAAATTGCGCTAGGTGGTTTTCTAATTTTTCTGGTGTGTATGTATTAAAAATACTCATTTATTTAAGTGTTGTTTAATTGTTAAATACGCTACTTCATAGCGTGTATTTTCTTTTTTTAGGTGTATATGCGATATAAAGTAGCGGATAGCGATGAGTTATCACTCAGCTTGAGCAACACCGTCTAAAGGAGAAATTAATCCTAAAGCATCAATAGGTTCATTTGAAATTCCAAGTTTTTCACGATACTTTGTGTTTAAGTTTTGCAAAACCCTAATTCTGTTTTTATAGGCTTCAATGTTTTTATTATTTTCTTGTTGGCATTCATTCCAAACTTGCAATAAGGCTTGATGAACACTACGGCTTTCAGGATAAGCAGTTTGTTCTTGTAGTTCTTTAATTCTTTCTGAGTTCATAATATTGGAATTAAAAAGCCGAAGTGATAACATACGCTAACCACTATTCAGGCTTTAGGTTAAATTTAATTACTATTTTGTGTTTGTAAGATTAGTCATAATCCGAAAATCAGTCATTACTTTTCCTGAACATCGGTTAGCTTTCCCGTTATGCAACAGCTACCGTAGATTGCGTATAATTCGATTTCGTAATTTTCTTTCTTGTGTTGCTTTCAATCGCCTATTAGTAAGTTTAAATTTCTCTTCTAAATCAAATTTTTCAAATGAGTATTTCAATCTCCAATAAATTTGGTTTATACATTCATCAAAATTATTTTCATCATCAAAAGCTCCTTTTATCATAACACTTTCCATAAATTCTGATTGCATTTTTTCTTTAAAACAAAAACAGCCGTCTTTTAAATAAAAGTCAAAGTATTTATAATATTTACCTATTTTATTTCTTAATGCAATTTTCACATTAGACAACAAAGCCGATTGCATAACACTTGCTACAAGCGATTCGGGTACTGTTTTTGAATTTATAGATTTGTCCATTTCTGTTATTATTTGTGATTATTAGATGATTGTTTTGTACTTTTCCCAAACCTCTTGTAGCAAGAGAACGTTAGTAGCAAGACTACGATTCGATTTCAAAAGATAATTTCTCACAACAATCCGCACAACTAATAGTTTTTAATCTTCTAATTAATTTTCGATGTTCTGAATTAATTTCTCCTGTATATATGCCATTTTCGTCAAATAAACTATCACTATGTAACTGTTCAACTTGCGTTATTCTGTAACCTCTTTTAGATTTGCATTTTGGACAATCTATTGGTTGTGGCATTCCTTCTTTAATTTTCATTTTAATGATATTTAGTTTTTAATAATCCGTCCAGCTACTAACATATGCTACACAATA